>JANLUX010000202.1:0-13650 GCA_031363705.1 Bacteroidota bacterium | reverse complement strand
TGCTTTATGAAAAACTTTTCCGAACACATCAGGGCTCAACTCTGTTTTTTCTTCGTCAGGTTCTTTTATTCCGGCAATTTGCTTGTAGTAAAATTTCAACGAACATTGCAGGTAATCATTCAATGCAGAAGCAGATAATCCCTTTGATTCATTACTTTGCAAATATTTATTCTGCATCAAAGCAATAATGTCATCTGATTTCTTAATAGCAATTTCAGTTTCTTTTATTGAATGAACAGGAACACTTACCTGTTGAAAATGCACTTTTACACTTCCATTTGTTTTTGCTGAAGCCTCCTGTGCAAGTTGCAACAGGTAACGGCTTTTTTCTCCTCCTGAAGAACTTTTTACTTCTGTATTATAAATTAAATGCACTTGTTTGGCACGCTGCAACAACCGGTAAAAATGATATGCATACACTGCATCCTGATCATCCTGCACCGGCAAACCAAAACTTTTGCGCAACGAATAAGGAATGTAGGATTTTCCTCTGGCTGATGCCGGCAGATTGTCTTCATTCACTGAAAGAATATAAACACGTTCAAAATCCAACACACGCGTTTCAAGAAAACCCATTATCTGAACACCACTCACCGGCTCACCTGTGAAAGGAATTTTTAATGTGCGCAGATAATCGGAAATTAATCGAATAAGAACTGCAACATTAATTTCATTTAGGTAAGGTTGAATATGCTGAGAGAATTTTTCTGTTTCTCCAAAAACAAAATCTGCAAGCTGCTGGCTGAACTGATCCTGCTCTTTATTATTCTTTAACAATCCTGCAATACGTACCAAAGCAGATAAGAGTTGAGCAGGTGATTGAACAGGTTTTAAAAACTCGAGAAGTAAAACATTATTTGTTTTTAAAGAAGATGCAGACAAATAACCACTTTCCGCCTTGCTGATTAAATTATTAATATCATTTGAAATAAAATTTACCAGTAATGGATGCTGGATAAGCAACAACAACTGACTTCGTGCAAAAGCAATTTTGTTTTCACTGTATTCAGCCGAAGCGTGTAATTGCAAATATAAAATCAACAATGAATAAACATTACTGTTCTTAACAGGATAACCCATAGTGATGTTTAATCCACTTAATGTTTCAGGCAACGCATATAAAACCGGCAGCAACATTTGTTCGGACGGAAGCACAATAACTGTGGAAGCAGCATCGAAATCCGGTTGCTGCATATCTTTTTCGATTTGAACACCTAACCATTTTGCCTGCGCCTCCTGCATGGGAACGCCAGTGATAAAAATATCTTTTGGTATTTCACTAAAATAATTTGCTTTCCAGGAAAAATCATTTTTCAGCAAACTGTTTTTTCTTAAATATTTTCCAGCTTCCTGGTTGTGGTCTTCAAAATAATAATTGTCAACATCCCAGTAAACTTCTGCTCTATTTTGCTTTTGCAAATAGCTGATAATTTTTTCTTCTGCGTTGCTTAATGCATAAAATCCTGCAAAAACTATTCTATCCCATTGATTTAGTAAATGATGTTGTTCAGGATTTTCTGCAAGTGAACGGTAAGCCATTCCCTCATAAATAAATTTCTTTTGTAAAAGCTGTTGCTTAAATGTGTCGTAAACCTTAGGGAGAATTTCCCAATTGGTTAAAAAAGTTTGTTGCAACGGGGTTAATTCTTTATTTGAAAACAATTGCCAGAATTCAGCCATCTGTTTTGCGTCTTCATCATCTAATTGAAACCCTGCTTCAATTTCTTTGATGTCATAAATACGTTGAAAAAGTTTGGCAGCAGGTATTAACTGCAAATCAATCTCATTAAAATCATGCAGGATTATTTCTCCCCACGGAATAAATTTTTCAAGCGGAATTGTATTATCAAACTCACGGTAAACATTAAAAAGTGTAAGCAGCAAAGGCAACGGTTCAGCGATAGGCAATGTTGAAACACTTGCAACAAAATCACGAACGCCAAACAATTCAGGAAGCAGAAAAGTTTTGTGTGCATGCCTGGTAAGTGATGTTTTAAAAATGTATGCAGCTCTGCGTGTTGGAAACACAAAACATGTCCGGTTAATGTTTCGCGTTGAATATTCTTTAGCAAGCTGATCTAAAAAAGAAATCATAGTCTGCAATGTTAATGCATTTACCATTTAAATAAAGCCGTTAACCAATTAACATAATTCCTGGTCTATAATATTACTGAACGGAGAATGATTGTCTTTACATTTGTTAATGCACAAACCAAATACATTATGAATACTTTATCATTTTACTATGAACCTTCGCAGGTTTACAGGCAAAGCATTCGTGCGCTTCACCGCAGAAGATTTCAAATAGTGGAGGTGGATGAGGCGAGAGGAATTATCCGTGCATCTATCTCAAAAGGATTATTAAAAGCAGGGATAGATTTGGAGTTGCTGATTAAACAGGAAAACGAAAATCAGACCACACTTAATATCAACTCCACTTTAAAAAAAACATGGTTGACACCTGATAACTATAATGAAGCTGTAGAAAAAAAATTTATCAATACGCTTTACAACTGCTTTAATAAAATTTAATTATTAATCCCTCAAAAAAAGAATTTCTTCACATCAAATGATGAACCTGACAGATTGAATGATTTTATTTTTAGAGGGAATTAAAATTGTTTATTCATCGTAATATTCTAGATTCTTATTTGCCGGTCCATTAATTACCTTTCCCTGGTAAGTAAATCTGCTACCGTGGCAGGGACAGTCCCAGCTCTTCTCATCATTGTTCCATTTAATGATACATTGCAGATGAGTACATTCAGCACTTACCACATGCAGCTTGTTATAAGCATCGCGATAAGCACCATGTTTCTTTTTATTTAATTCAACAATTTCTGCTTCTCCAGTTTTGATTGAAGAGAGTGTGACGGCATCGGCATCCCTGGGATAGGTTTTTAAATAAGCAGCAAGTCCCCCAACAAATTCTTTCAGAAATGTCATTCCAGATTTAAAGAATTTGAAACGTGAAGGGCTGTAAATTTTTTCTAACTCATTTTCTTTTCCATTGATGAGATTAGTAATCAGGTTTCCGGCAATAGTTCCGTGTGTCATACCATTTCCGGAGTCACCGGTGATGATAAAAACATTTTCCGCATCCATTGGATTTCTGCCGATGTAAGCCAGTGAATCCATTGGTTCCATCACCTGACCTGACCATTTGTAAATAACTTCTCCAATGGGAAAATGCAGTCGTGCCCAATTTTCTAACAATGCATAACGGTCTTCTTCTTTGATATTTTCGCTGTCAGCCAAACCTGTTGCATGGTCTTCACCGCCACAAATGAGCAAATCATTATTATCATCAAAAGGATGCGTTCTTACATAATGATAAGGCGGAATATCTTTTTCCTGATCACCGGTATCCCACCATAGTGCCTGTGGCAATGTTCCTTTTTTTACAGTAGCACCGATAACATAAGTGCGATATGCATATTGTTTAAGATGCATCACCACTTTATTATTAACCGGGCTGTTAGTGGCTACCACAATATGCTTTGCTTTTATGCGAATGCCATCATCTGTAATAATTCCGGTTTCATCAATTTCTTTTGCATGAGTACCGGTAAATATCAACCCACCCTTCTTTTCAATTGCAACAGCTAAACCTAAAATATATTTCATCGGATGAAATTGCGCCTGATCAGGAAAAAGAATTACAACACTTGATTCATTTTTCATTCCCGGAACTTCAGCCATACGACTAACATTTATACCTGCTCGTTTGGCGGCTTCCAGTTCTTTCTCTAATGTTTCTATTTTATCACTCGGATGCAGGAATAGATAACCATTAACACGTTTAAAATCACATTGAATGTTTTCCTCTTTAATTGTTTGTTCAACAAAATCAATTGCTTCTGAATGACTTTTTGCAATGAGCTTTGTATTCTTCTCACCAAAGATTCTTTCAAGATCATAGTAACGATCGTCAAGGGCATTTACAAGATGTGCCGTTGTTCTGCCGGTTTCTCCGCTACCGATATATCCATCTTCAACAACAATAACCTGTTTACCGGATTTCAACAGACAGTAAGCGGTAGTGAGTCCTGCAATGCCACCTCCAACAATCACCACATCCGTATTATAATTTTTATCCGGTTTGTTAAATGATCCAGGGTTTTCTACTGAATCTATCCAAAAAGAAATATGCTTGCCGGAGGTTATGTTTCCCGTCACAATATTGTTTGATGAATTCATTACTTATAGTTTATTAGTGGTGCAAAATTGTTTCAAACAATCTGCCATGAGAGAATTCAATTTTGAATTATCAACAAGGGAAAATAATTCACATTTTGTGGAAAGAAATTTATAAAAACACCTCTGATAACTTGGCATAAATTTTCGAATGAGATAATTAGTGTGAGTTCGCGGAACGCTTTAAAAAGCTGAGATATAGACCCGGTAGCTCTGACAGCCGAAGTTAACGAGCTGGATGATCAAGAAGAAATCACAAAACAATAGCTCCTCAAAAGGGAGCTAATGTTGTTAATGAGAATTTGACAATAGTGTAATCTCAATTCAAATTATTGTAAAATTTATTAACATTTATTCTCCTTTTTCCTTAATAACTTAATCAAAAAATTACCCATTCAACAACTACCTTTGCACTCAATGAGCGATTACCTCTCACAATTAAATCCAGTACAGCGCCAGGCTGTAATGTGCATGCAGGGTCCTGTCATGATAATAGCAGGTGCAGGATCGGGAAAAACACGTGTGTTAACGCATCGTGTGGCTTACCTGATGGAACAGGGAATTGATCCGTTCAACATTCTTGCTTTAACTTTTACCAACAAGGCAGCACGCGAAATGAAAAACCGTGTTGCAACAGTGATGGGAAATGAAGCAAAGAATTTATGGATGGGTACTTTTCACTCAGTGTTTGCACGCATACTCCGCATAGAAGGACACAAACTTGGTTATCCTGCTAACTTTACTATTTATGATACCGAGGACAGCAAGAGTTTACTGAAAGATATTCTTAAAGAACAGGGTCTGGATGATAAAATTTACAAACCATCTTTAGTATTAAACCGCATTTCATCAGCAAAAAATAATTTATTTAACTACCGCGATTACCAGGAGAATACTGACCTGGTTAATGATGACAACCTCAGTGGCAAGCCAAAGCTGGGTTTGATTTTCGAGTTGTACAGCAAACGTTGTTTCAAAGCCGGTGCAATGGATTTTGATGATATTCTTTACAACACTTACCGTTTGTTAACAGAGCATCTGGATGCATTGCATAAATACCAGGATAAGTTCAGGTATGTGATGGTGGATGAGTTTCAGGATACCAATTTTGCACAATACGTGGTGGTGAGAAAATTGGCTGCACGCCATGAAAACATTTGTGTGGTGGGTGATGATGCACAGAGTATCTACGCTTTTCGCGGAGCTAACATCCAGAATATTTTATCATTTGAAAAAGATTATCCCGATCTGCAAACATTTAAGCTGGAGCAGAATTACCGAAGCACCAAAACAATTGTACAAGCTGCAAATAGTGTTATCACCAACAACCGCAACCAGTTAAAAAAAGAAGTATGGACTGATAACCATAATGGTGAAAAAATAAAACTGTTGCGTGCATTGAGTGATAACGAAGAAGGAACGATGGTGGCGCAAAGCATCTTTGAAGAAAAGATGAATCATCAATTGAACAACAGTGATTTTGCAATTCTGTATCGCACCAATGCACAAAGCCGCAGCATGGAAGAAGCTTTGCGCAGAATGAATATTCCATACCGTATTTATGGAGGAATTTCTTTTTATGGACGAAAGGAGATTAAAGATTTGCTTGCTTATTTCCGTTTGGCGATTAATCCAAATGACGAAGAAGCGGTGAAGCGTGTGATCAATTATCCGAAACGTGAAATTGGTAAAACAAGTCTGGATCGTTTGGTGGTGGCTGCAGGTGAAAACAATGTGAGCCTCTGGGAAATAATGCAGAACATTCACGAATTTAAAACCGGCATTAATACTCCGACAAGAGATCGCATCAGTGATTTTGTTTCAATGATAAAAAGCTGGCATATCATGTTGCCTGCTTACACTGCTTATGAAATGGCAAGTCATATTGCAAACACCTGTGGATTGCTTCGCGAATTATTCAGCGACCGCACTCCGGAAGGAATCAGTCATTATGAAAACCTGCAGGAACTTTTGAATGGTATTAAAGAATTTAGTGATAACGGTGTGATACCATTAGAATCTCCATCGGTGGAATTAGATAATACTGCTCTAAGAACACTGGATCAATACATGCAGGATATTGCATTGCTTACTGATGCTGATAAAACCGAAGATGGAAATAATGATCGTGTACAATTGATGACTGTGCATTCTGCCAAAGGGCTGGAGTTTAAGAATGTATTTATTGTCGGGTTGGAAGAAAATTTATTTCCTTCACAACTTTCGCTTTCATCACGATTGGATTTAGAAGAAGAACGCAGGTTGTTTTACGTTGCCATTACACGTGCTGAACATAAGCTTACTTTAAGTTATTCTGTAAGCCGTTATCGCTGGGGAAACCTGATTGGATGCGAACCAAGCCGTTTCCTCGAAGAGATAAACCCTGACTGTATTGAAGCCCTTGTACCTCGTGCAAGCAAACTCTGGGATGAGGAAAGCCAGGAAAACTGGAGTGGGTTTGGTTCATCATCAACATCCTATTCTTCATCGCGAAATAATTCAAACGGTCAGCGGAAAGCTACTTCAACGCGTCCTGTAAGTAATAATTTAGTTCCGAAAGGATTTAAAAAACTCACCACCGTTTCAACACCTGTTAATGATAACTTTGTGGCGGATGTTGATCTCTCCCGCATCACTGTTGGAATGGATGTGGAACACCAGCGGTTCGGTGTTGGAAAAATAATCAGTATGGAAGGCAAGTTTCCCGATAATAAAGCGTTGATCTTGTTTAATGGACACGGACAAAAGCAATTGCTGCTGAAATTTGCCAAACTGAAAATACTTAGTTCGTAATATTGTATTCTGAATAAAAATTTGTTAAAGATGACTTTGCTGATTGATGTAAAAAACACAAAAGACAAAAAGATGTTTATGGATTTAGCAAAACGCTTAGGTCTTACATCACGCTTATTGAGCAGTGAAGCTATGGAAGACATGGGGCTTGCATTGGCAATGAAAAAAGCAAAGAAAGGAGATGTTGTTTCCGAAGATAAAATCCAGAAGGCATTAGCTCAATGGAAATAAATTATAACAAAAACTTTTTAAAAGATTTACAACATCATCGCGATAAAGCACTTGCTAATAAGCTAGAAAGAATATTTCAACAAATTAAAGCTGCTGATAATATTTCTCAAATTGCAGGACTGAAAAAATTAAAAGGATTTGAGAATTATTACAGATTGCGAACAGGTGACTACAGAATAGGTTTATACATCAAAGAAGATTACATAGAATTACAACGATTCCTGCATAGAAAAGAAATTTATAATTATTACCCAAAAAAAAGAATTAACTAAAACATGGAATATAACTCAGCAAGAGAACAACTCGTCATCCCCGAATACGGTCGCAACGTGCAACGGATGATTGAGTATGCAATAACATTACCGACCCGCGAAGAACGGACAACGGCTGCAAAAACCATCATCACTGCAATGACTGTGCTTAATCCGGCCATAAAAGAAATGACCGATTACAAACACAAGCTATGGGATCATCTATTTATCATTTCAGATTTTAAGCTCGATTGTGAGTCACCTTACCCGATGCCGGAACAGGAAGCAATACATGCAAAACCAAAACGCATTCCTTATCCGCAAAAAAATATTAAGTATCGCCATTACGGAAGTATTTTAGAAAATGTGATTAAAGAAGTGAAAGTGATGGAAGAAGGTGCCGATAAAAAAGCGCTCACTGACATGATTGCTAATTTTATGAAACATCTTTACCTCACTTACAATCGTGACTCTGTTAATGACGAAGTAATTTTTGAGCAGCTGAAAAAAATGTCAGGAGGATTATTAGAGGTAAGCGAAGGCGTAAAGCTTTCTGCAGTCTATATTGAACCGAAAGATTACAGTCCTAAAAAGCAAAAGAAAAAACCAATGCAAAATAACCGTAACAATGGAAGTTTTCGCAGAAAGTAAAGTGGCAACGGGAACGCGCTTTGAAATTACAGGCGGTGCCCAACTAAAAGGAAGCATTGTTCCACAGGGAGCAAAAAATGAAGCGTTGCAGATTATTTGTGCGGTACTGTTAACACCTGAAAAAATCACCATCAGTAATATACCTGACATCCGCGATGTTAATAAACTCATTGAATTATTATCCGATCTTGGAGTTGAAGTAAATAAAATCGCTAAAGGCAAATACGAATTTACTGCTGCCAACGTGAATATTGATTATTTGCAAACTAAAGAATTCACGAAGAAGGCAGCTGCATTGCGTGGTTCCATTATGATTGTAGGACCATTGCTTGCACGATTTGGCAAAGCGCATATTCCAAAACCGGGTGGTGATAAAATAGGACGAAGAAGATTAGATACACACTTCATCGGTTTTCAAAACCTTGGAGCACGATTTGATTTTGATTCCACAGAAAATTTTTACACTGTTGATGCGTCACAATTAAAAGGAGCTTACATGTTGCTTGATGAAGCATCAGTAACCGGAACAGCCAATATTGTGATGGCAGCGGTTTTAGCACAAGGCACCACCACCATTTACAATGCAGCATGCGAACCTTATCTGCAACAGCTTTGCAAAATGCTGAACAGTATGGGAGCAAAAATCAGTGGTATTGGTTCTAACCTGTTGACTATTGAAGGAGTTACTTCTTTAAAAGGATGCAATCATCGCATACTTCCTGACATGATTGAAGTAGGAAGTTTTATTGGTTTGGCTGCCATGACGCAAAGTGAACTTACCATTAAAGATGTAGGTCTTTCAGAGTTGGGGATTATCCCTTCCACCTTCCAGCGATTGGGAATAAAAATGGAATTCAGAGGCGATGATATTTATATTCCTGCACAACAACTTTATGAAATTGATACTTTTATTGATGGCTCAATTCTCACACTCTCCGATGCAATATGGCCCGGATTCACTCCTGACTTGTTAAGTGTTGCGCTTGTTACCGCAACGCAGGCATCGGGCACAGTGCTCATTCATCAGAAAATGTTTGAGAGTCGTTTGTTTTTTGTAGATAAATTAATTGACATGGGAGCACAAATTATTCTTTGTGATCCTCACCGTGCAACTGTTATCGGCATTGCGCGTAAATATCTTTTAAAAGGAATTTCAATGACATCGCCTGATATCAGGGCGGGAGTAGCATTGTTAATTGCAGCAATGTCTGCCAAGGGAAAAAGCACCATTCATAATATTGAACAGATTGATCGTGGATACGAGCAAATTGATGTAAGGCTGAATGAATTAGGTGCTCAGATTAAAAGAGTCTGATATTCACATAACATTCATACTATACTTAAATAAGTTTGGTCAATGGTATCATTTTTGCCAAATTTGCATTTCAAAAAAAATTTAAAAAAATCTCAATGAAGAAACTAAATTTAATTCTATTGTTTGCCGCTTTCAGTTTTATTGCATTCGGCTTTATGAACATCACTACTCCACAAGGGTTGCGTGAAGGATCGCAGATTGGTGATAAAGCCATTGATCTGGCATATAAAAATCCGGAAGGAAAAACAATTGCGCTTTCTTCATTAAGAGGAAAAGTAGTATTACTTGATTTCTGGGCAAGCTGGTGCGGTCCATGCCGTATGGAAAACCCAAACGTAGTGGCATCTTACAATAAATACAAAAACCTTAAATTTAAAAATGCAAAGGGTTTTGCTATTTATAATGTGTCATTAGATCAAAATAAAGAAGCATGGATAAAAGCAATTGCAAAAGACAAGCTCGATTGGCCTTATCATGTTAGTGATTTAGGTGGATGGCAATCAAAACCTGCACAACTTTATGGTGTCAACTCAATTCCGACCAATTTTTTGATAGATGCAAATGGAATTATAGTTGCAAGAAATCTGAGAGGACCAGCTTTAGATGATGCATTGAATGGATTACTTGAAAAATAATTAAGATAGGTTTTTAGGTTAGCTTTTCTGATTTATAGGGGCGCAATTTTCATGGTTGCGCCCTTTTTATTTGTTAATAATTTCCATATTATCAAGGTCATAATTTCCGGCATTGAGAGTGAAATTAAACGACTCAATAAAAGAAAAAACCTCTGGCATATTCAAACCTTGCATTTTAAATTTTTTCACGGGCAATTTGTCTTTATTAAAAGCAGATCCTTCCTGGCGTGATTTATCCAATGCATAAATGGTAACTATTACTTCTTCGCCATAATATAATCTGAGTGCAATGGCCTCATAACGGTCGCGGTTATAATTAGGAACCGTTTTCTCACAAAATTCCTCGAATGATTTATTCTCTCTGAACTTAACAGTAATTTTTCCGTCAACTTCCTGCTTCACTAAATTTACATTTGTCTCCATAGCTAAATAATTTTGTCTTAATTACAAGAAAGAAAAAAAAGTAGGGACCTTGCCCCTACTTTTTACTTAATAATGTACCGCCTAATAACAGTACGCCTACAAATAAAATCAAGAAAATAAAAAATAACGCTTTAGCAATTGAAGCTGCACCGGCTGCTATTCCGGTGAATCCGAATATCCCAGCAATGATGGCAATAATCAGAAATGTTACAGACCATTTTAACATGTCTTTTTTTGTTTTAAAGTTTACATAAGCATAATTTAAAATTATGTGCCAACTATCAATTTAATCCGGAGATATTTTTTCTCAAAAGAAAACTATATAATATTCTGATATGGTTTTAAACCTTTAATCTTACAATTGGTCATAACAGTATAAATCAATAACAAAACATTAAGAACGATGAAAACTAAAAATGTAATTCTAAAATTCATCCTTTCAATAACAATGATAGGAATGATTGCAACGGGCTGCAAGAAAAATGAAGAAGTGGCAACCACTACTTCAGATGATGAATTATCGCAACAAATGGTTAATGCAGATGATGAATCAAGGATTGCTGATGAGAATGATCAGATGGTGGATGAAATAAACCAGGTGGCATTAACTAATTCAAAATTCAGAGGACCACATTTACATCCGATATTAAATGGACATGTGCCTTGCAACACAACAGTTGATTCATCCTTAGCTTCACAAGGACGCATTACCATCACATTTAATGGAAACAATTGCAACGGCACACGGGCAAGAAGTGGTTCCATTACTTTGCAATTACCTTATGATGCAACCACTAACACTGTTACACCATGGAGTGATGCCGGCTGTGTGCTCACTGTAACATTTAATGCAGTAACTATCACACGTTTGTCTGACAATAAATCAATCATATATAATGGCACACGAACCATCACGAATGTAAACGGAGGATTGGTGGATGATGCACCTGATTTTATAACTCCCATCATTCATCATATCACAGGCATGATGCAGATTACATTCAATAACAACACAACGCGTACCTGGAATATTGACCGCACACGCACCATTAACCGGGCAAACAGCATTACTACAATTACAATTACAGGCAATGCTACACAAGGAGGATATTCAAATGTTTCTATCTGGGGAATTAACCGACATGGAAATAATTTTTACATCAATATCCCAACACCTGTTGTATTAAGTTCAGCATGTAATTTTAATGCAATGAGTGGTGTGCGCATACATCATGGTGTGGTTCGTGAACTTACTGTAACTTATGGTGTGGATGCATCAGGAAATCCTGTAACCAGCGGATGTCCCTATGGATTTAAATTAAACTGGATCGGACGTAATGGAACAGCGCATCAAAAAGTGATGAGTTATTAAATAACAAAAATTTATTTAGAATAAAACCCGCATACACCCATGCGGGTTTTATTTTTTCTTTCCATTAAAGCTTTTATTTGCTACTCCTGTTTTTTAAAAAGTTTTCAATTTGTAAGTAGCAAGTTTTAATTTACCAATGTCTTTGATAGTTTCTTTAACGAGCATAGGAGAATCCCATTGCTTGTTGTTGAAGAGTGATGGCTCAAAATAATTCATACCTATCAGGTAATAGTCGCCATTGTCTTTTGGTCCAATGCAAAATTCAATCATCTTTAAACAATTGAATGCTTCTAAAATCTGATCTGGCTGAATCTGATTAAAATTATTTCTGATTAAAACTACTTTACGAAAGCCATTATCAAATGCATTTTTAAAAGCGTTTTTCATTTGAGTTCCTGTATCCTCATCTTGTAAAAGAAATTTTTCAATTGGTTCTTTACCCAATTCCTTTTCCTGATTTTTCTGTTTATCAAAATACAAATGTTTAGTGCAATTTATTTCTGAGAGTTTAGAAATTAATTGTTCAGCACCATGCTGTTGAAAAATAATAAGGCAGCACCACTTGCTGAGGTATTCGTTCATAACTGCTCAAAAATAGAAATTATGCATAGCGGTGAAGAAGGAGTAATTACCTTAAGTTTGCGGCTAAGCAATTGAATGAAAAAATATTTCCTCCTCTTTACATTTATTCTATGTGCTTTTTGTGCGGATGCACAAATTGAAGAAGACAACACATTTGTGCGTCAAGACTCCTTACCATCACGCCAGGAAATGTTGAAACGCGCACGGAAAGATTATGGTCCGTGGATGTTTAGTGTTGGTGGTGGGGCTGCGAGATGGATTGCAATCTTACCTGATTCCATTGATAATGAAATGCGGAAATATTTTAACAGCCTGCTTTGGGGTTTCACAATAAAAGCATCCGGTTATTATTATTTAAAGTCGGGTTTAGGATTCGGTTTGCAGTATCATGCATTTCATTCGAGTGCTAAGCTGGATTCTACCAATTATACTTTTCTCAAAGGAAGCAGGATAAAAGAAAAAATATCTATGCAGTTTATCAATCCCGGAATTCAATTCAGATTAATAAGAAGAAACGGATCGGGCTATTTCAATTTTGGTGCAGGCATAGGATACTTTGTTTATAATGATGTAGCAAAATGGGAAACCTCTTCAAAAGTGATTGAGCAAATAAAAATAAACGGCAAGTTAGCTGGGATCATGTTAAATGCTTCTTATAATTATAAGATAGATCCTCGTGTAAGTGTCGGGATAGGTGTGGGTGCTAATAACGGCATGCTTGACGGTGTTAATATAAATGACGGGCATACATCTTACAGAGATACAACCATGAGAGGAAGCCTGATCCATTTTGACGTGAATGCTAAACTTACTATTATTCTATAGCTGACCTTCCTCTCAATTAGCCTATTTTTGCGCCTCAAATTTTATTATTTATTATGCTTCAATTAGCAATACTGCGCGAACAAAAAGAGGAGATCATTCAACGCCTTGCAATCAAAAATTTTGATGCAAAGGATGTGGTTGATCAGGTTTTAAATTTAGATAGTGATAAAAGAAAAACTCAACAAGAGCTCGATACTTTGTTATCAGAACAAAATGTTTTGGCAAAAAAAATTGGTGACTTATATAAGAGTGGAAAAAAAACTGAAGCAGACGATTTAAAAAACAGAAGCTCTGCAATTAAAGAAACTTCAAAAAGTTTAGAAGAAAAACAAATTGCATTAGAAAAAGAAATTGAAGATTTATTGGTTCGTGTAC
>JANLUX010000167.1:0-23533 GCA_031363705.1 Bacteroidota bacterium | reverse complement strand
CAAATTTCTGAAGCAGATCAAATTGTGTGTAGCCGCTTTTAACCTGTAAATAACGGTCATCATTTTTAACCAATGAGTCTTTATCATTTATCCTAACAGCATAATAAGGCCTTTCTCCGTAAGCGCCATTATAAAATGGATTTTGATTTTCTCCTCCTTTTAAATCATCAAATTTTGAAAAAGTAAAAGAAGTAAGCGATGCAAATTTCTTTCCGCCAATATTAAAATCCAGATGCCCTGTCATTTCATCATCCACACTTCCATAGCGTGTTAAACTATTCACTTTTATATTCAGATTTTTATCATTGCCAAACAAAGGACTTTTAGTATAGAAATGAATGACACCACCAAGTGCATCGCTTCCGTAAACGGTGGAAGAAGGACCGAACAAAATTTCTGCGCGATCAAGTGCTGCGTTATCGAGCGTAATAATATTCTGAAGATGACCACCTCTGTAGATCAGGTTGTTCATACGCACACCATCCACCACCAGTAAAATTCTGCTCGCTTCAAACCCCCGGATCACAGGACTTCCACCGCCTAACTGACTTTTCTGGACAAACACATTTCCGGTATTTGCAATGAGTTCAGCCGTAGTTTGCGATTGCGAATTTTGGATGTCTCTAAATGTTAACACCTCCACTTGTTGTGCTACCGTCTTTTTTGTTTCCTCTGTTTTATTCACCGAGATCACCACTTCTTTAAGCGTGATAGTTTTGGTTGTATCGGTAATGTTCTGAGCATGTGTTAATCCTGAATATATAATTAGCAATGCAATGAATTCATATTTGATAAATATCATATTTAAAACTTTTAACTTTAAAATTGGTTAATGCAGATAATTACATGCGGATTTTATATCCGCATCTTCAAAAAAAAAATTATTTGAATTAATTGATTTCGGGTGGAGGCGAGAAAACAGCAGTGGCGCGCGAAACAATTGCCACGCAAAAAGATGCAAAGTCAATGTTACTTATTCCTTCAATGAAAAGAGAATGATTGTGCACCGGAGGTATGTATGACAGATAAAGAAACTTTACAACCGGGTAAGGAATGTCTTCCTTACTCCCTTCATTCATTATGAGTTTTTTTATTTTATCAATAATATTTTTTTCTTCAGTATCATTAATTGCAAGTAATGAAACTTTATTTCCCACAATACTTACTGATTTTATATCATACATTTTTCCATCAAGAAAAATTTCGCTGTCATTGATTTTTGATTTTTGAAACTCGCTTAATGAAATAAAAAGTTTTTCAAATGCGGTGTGATCATCTTTAACCAATTCGTGCATTTCCATCCGGATAACATATTGATGCAAATGATAAAATAGCAGTAACCCTCCTGACTGCATCAGCAGGATAAGTGATAATATTATGTAACCCGTTTTTTTCAGTTTTTAGCTTTTAATGATGACAATGATTACTGAAGAGGATGTGATAATCTGTTTGGACAAGGGGATAAAAATACTTTATAGCAAACTATCGGCAAAATCAGATGAGAGTAATATTTATGCTACACAATTTTAATTGTTCAGTTTTTTATTGAAGTAGTAAACCTGTTTAAACATAAGCTTCCTACATTTGCTCACCACTTTTATGAACACAAAAATTCCTTTAAAAGTTATTTCCATACAAGAGAGAGGCTTTCATACACTTTTAAAAATGAAAATAAATGGTAAGTCAGCACTAATGGTTTTGGATACAGGTGCTTCACAAACAGTTTTGGATAAAAACCGTGTTCACCGGTTTGTTGATGAAAAAAAGTTTGAAAAGAATGAAGCCCTCTCAACCGGTCTTGGAACTAATAGTATGGAAAGCCATATCGTACACATCCGGAAAATGCAATTAGGCGAATTGGTTATCAAAAACGCTACATTGATTCTGTTGGATCTTGCTATTGTTAATTCTTCTTACGAGCAAATAGGTATGAAACCGGTGGATGGAATTGTAGGCAGTGATATTTTAGTGCATCAAAGAGCTGTTATTGATTTTCAAAAAAAATTTATGAGATTGTACATGACTAAAACCCGTAATCGGTAGAGGCAAAATTCACAAAAGTATCTGACTGCTTAATTAATCATTTATTCATCCAACAAGCAGCTGATTAATTCTGCATCACCACTAATTATCAACCTTGCACCAAATCAGGTATTTTTACCTCAGATAAATAATTACAAAATGCAAAATTCAATTTTTAAAAATTTGTTGACTCTTTATAAAAAAATATTCTCGATTTTTTTGTTTACTCTTTTATTTATTGGCTTTAAAGGTAATGCCCAAAGCACCGCAACTATTACAGGTACTATTGAAGAGCAGCAATTAAATCAGGTTCAACTTTCCATTGACAGATTATATCTTGGTAAACCGGAGATAATCACAAGTGATATTAAGGACGGTCAGTTTCGGTTTCAATTTACTCCTTTCAATGCACGAATAGTTGATTTTATTATCGGTGATAAACATCATAAAATATTTATTGAACCAGCTAATGATCTTCAAATAAACATTAAAGACACTTCCATAAATTTTACCGGTACGGGTGCAGAGCAAAATACTTTTCTTAATTTATTTTATAAAACTTTTAGTAAGGATTTTGATGACACGTTGATGCAGCAACAAATGTTAAGCACTGGAGTGGATGCTTTTGAAATTTCAATTTTTGAAAACAGTAAAAAACAAAATAATTTTTATAAAAACTATCCGGATAATAATAAATTCTCTCCCGCTTTCGCTGATTATTTGCAAAACACAATTAATTACAAGTATTGGAATTTGTTACTTGCTTATCCAATAATCAATGCCAACAGCGAATCCAAAATAATGACCGTTAATCAAGTGCCGGCTATTATGTTTGATGAATTTGAAAAAGTTAAATTGAATAACAATGACGCAATTAATTCCGCATCATATCGCCAGTTTCTTAAATATTATGTTATCTATTTTACATCGCAGAAAAACGGCTTTAATAAATTCACTGATTTTACTGTGTCAGCAGATAGAAAACTCACGTTGGCAAAAGAAAAACTCAGCGGAGCAGCATTTAAATTCTGGCTTGCGGAATTTATGAGTGAAGAGTGCCAGCGATTATCGCCTTACTCTATCAGAAAATTATTTACTGAACTAACTGCAGTAGATAAAGAAGGTATTTATACTACTGCAGTTAATGAAGTTTGCGGAGAGCGGATGGCGATGAAAGAAGTGAAGGAAAAGAAGAAAGAAGAGAAACCTGCTGAAAGAAAAAAGGATGAACTGGATTTAACTGATCTTAACGGAAAGCATGTATCGTTAAGTGATTTTGATGGTAAAGTGGTTTATATTGATTTTTGGGCAAGCTGGTGCGGACCCTGCAGAAAGATGATGCCTTTTTCTAAACAGCTACATGCACAACTGAGTGAAAAGCAAAAAAAGAAAATTGTTTTTCTTTACATTTCAATTGATGCAGATAAAGAACAGTGGAAAAAAGGAATTAAAGACTTAGACATTGAAGGTGTGAATGTGATCTCTCCTGGAAACTGGCAATCAAAAGCTGTTGCGTATTTTCAAATTAATGGTATTCCACGCTATATGATCATGAATAAAAAAGGGGATATTGTTGATGTTAACGCAGCACGTCCGGCAGATCAGTCAGTGCTTCTTAAACTGCTGAAGCTTGCCGATGAGTAATTTGCCTTATAATTTTTTCATCACATATTTATCCAGACCATTTGCAAATCCATCTTTTACGATGTCAGTAGTTTTAAAACCCATCAATTCATAAAACCCAAAAGTGTGTTGCGAAGTTTCTACTTTGTGTGTGATATCAGGGAACTCATGGTTTAATTTTTCAATCCTGAACATAGTCAGTTGTTTGCCATAACCTTTTTTATGAAAATTCCGGTGAACCATTCCCCACGCAAGACCAGCGAGGTATTCTTTTTTGTCTTTATAAATTCCTCCACATGCAATAATCTTATCTGCCACTGTTAAAACATAATATTTTTCCCTGTCTTTTTTATCGAGCCAGTTTATAAATAAAATTTTTTCAGCAACTGCAAAGTATTTAGGACAATTGCTGTCAAAAATTTCTAAACAACTATTTCGGTCTTCTTCTTTATATTCTCTGATGGGCATTGGGATGCTTGTTTTTAATCTCTTGTAACTATTTCAAAAATAAATAAGTTTTGTTTTAATCAATATTTAGATTACGTTTGGCGCACCAAATTTTTTATCTACACCACTTATGAAAACAATACTCACTTTTGGAATCGCCCTTATTGCAACATTATTATTTGTTAGTGCATCTGTAATACATAAGCAGAATACTGCTATCACAGTTCCTTGTGCATGTGATGATGCAATCCGATATGATCGGGTTGAAACTGCTGGTGGAGGCACTCGCATAACTGAACAGTCCGTATGTGCAATGATCAGGAATTACGACAGAAAAGTGGGTGCTAACCGTGGGGGATTCATCAGCAAAAAAGTTTTGGATAATATTTTCTGCAACAAAACTTTCAATGGAATCAACTTTTATTTTGCGATGGATACCACGCTGGAAAAAAGCACGATCCGTCTGGTGATTGAAGGTGCACACCTCAGCAACACAGCAACAGGAACTTTAGGTGCAAGCACTGACCGTTATATCAACCAGACTTATTGTCCGCCTTCATGTGGTTCGTTAACCATTGATAACTGCAAGTGATTCTTATATCTAATCAACTTTAAATTTATAGACTATGAAAACCAGAAGATTATTATTTGTTTTGATCGGCTTGGCAGCATTGGCATTAACCGGATGTAAATATTACACTAATCAGCCAGTAACCAGTACCATTTCCATTTGCCACGGAAAATCTTATGTTAAGCATTTTAAAAAAGGAGCAAATAGTGCAAATCGTGGTGTGTTTTTTCCGCGCTTTGTGATGGATAGTATTGTCAGAACCGGTTCAAACAATGGAGTGGAAATTTTTCTTCTGTGTGATACAGCCTCTTTTCATCCATTAATTATTGTAGATGCAAATGTCGATCCTTCAAGATTTGAATTAAAAAAAGCAAAAAGCCGTTACTTATCTGCTGAATACAGAACACGGAATTGTTTCAAATCTTCTGATGGATCTTGTAATACCATTCATAATTATGGAACAGGTAATTGTATCCTTACAGGGGTCTATTTCCCTAAAAAGGTAATAAGTAAAATTCTGGAAAAAAAATGTTATACAGGGATTGTTGTTTATATCGGTAACGACACTGCAAACCATTATCCAATGATAATGGAGGGAACAAGTAAAAAACCTGGGACTGTAACTGTTTACAATACAAATTCAGTTACTTCTAAAACTTATTGTCCAAGAGTTTGTGGTACGCTCTAAAAAAACTTTTTCTGTTACTGCTGATTAATAATGGTGTCACTACCATGAATAACCTGTATGAAGCCGGTAAGTGTTCGTGGTCTGATTCCGTCTAAAAATATTTCATTCACAATACAGATATAAAAATAAACACCCTCCGGTACTTGTTCACCGGTGTTGTTTCGTTTTCCATTCCAGTCAATTCTTGGATCAGTTGTTTTAAATAACAAATCGCCCCAGCGGTTGTAGATTTTTATATCAATGTCTTTTACATCGCTGTAATTATAATCAACGGGGTGAAAAAGATCATTGTGTCCATCTCCGTTTGGTGTAAAAACATTGGGCAATACATATCGTGGACAACCTTCGGTGCACATTTGTGCAGAAGGTTCGCTGGTGTTATTATTAGTATCTGTTACAGTTATAAAATAACATCCTGCAAGATTTTTTGAATCAGTTATAATATAAAAACTTTGTGAAGAATCAATAGTAGCTATCAATTGCGGTGTTTCACTACCTGGCGGAATAAAATATAAATTGAAGGAAAGTATGTCATTGGTTTTGCAGGAATCTGTACTAAGTGTGTAAGCCCAACTGATTGTATCCACACCAAGATCGCAATTTACGTTTGCAGAAAACTGATCAGGAACACATGGTGGTTCAATGTCAATTGGTGTCTGACATTCTTCTTCTGAATTATTGATAATAGGATTTACTAAACCTGCAATGCCATAACTGCCAATACTTTTTATCTTATAACAATAAGCAGTACCATTTACTAATCCGTTATCAATATATTGTGGTGTATTGGTTGTAGCAATTGAATCGAACACAGGTCCGTTTTGTCTGTAAATAACATAAGAAGTGTTTGACCATGGCACACTCGCATTCCATGATAAAAACAATCGTTTATCCCCCGGACTGATGGTGAGGAAAACGCTGTTTGCAATTTGTGTAGTACCAATTAATGTTGGAGTACCATTTGTTTCATTATGAAACTGAATTTTATAACGGTATTGATTATCTACAGTATTTAATCCTGAGTCAGTATAAGTGGTATCATTCAAATCAGTAAAAGAAATGATATCGCTGAAGTTGCCTGCAGATGTTGCACGCTGAAGTGTATAACGATAAGGCCCCTGCCATTGCAAAGTGTCTAAGTCTCTCGGTTTTGACCATGCAATATTGATCGTTCCGTTATTATTATCAGTAGTCAAAACATCAACGTTAGTAATCACAGGTAAGTCAAGTGATAAATTTGTACAAACTTCTACTGAAGCATAACTCTCAGCACCATCCTGATAAATGGCTGTTATCATATAACAATAAGTAATCCCATTCGCTAATCCCTGACCGTTATTATCATCCGTGTAAGTAGTATCAGTTAATCCTATCTGAGCATGTATAAGTGAATAGCCGGTGTATGCAGGTACTCCTGTTTCACAATGTGATGGAATAAAACCAAAGTAACCCGTGTGCCTGTAAATTTTATAGCCGATAGCTTCACTGCATGCGCTTTGATTCCAGTTCAGCATTATGGTGTTTGTATTTGCAACTGCTGTTGGATTTTTGGGTGATGGACCCACAACTGTAATGAATGCGGTTTCTATATCTACGGCTTTTGGTGTTCCGTCATCCTGGGCTCTGAAAATTACTGAGTATGGATTCTTCCTTACGTGCGCACAAGTAGTATTCCAACTGAAGTTTCCTGTAACAATTCCGGTTGCAGGTGTAGAGGTAAACTCTGCAGAGTCAGGATTAAACTGAAACGGAGCTCCGATAGCAGTAAGCGTAATCTGATCATTAAGATTATCAGTAGTATCATAGGCATTCACTGTGTAAGCAATAAAAGTTCCGGCTTCAACACAGGTATCTATAACATTTACAATTTGAGGAGGAATATTATTGGAAGCAATAATAGTGACCTGTAGATCTCTTGTTACATAACCAATATTTATTAATCCAACACCAGGGATTGTTCTCCATTCACGAATGATCATTGCCATATTATATTCTCCCTGTAAAGTCGGGTAATCCCAGATTAAATCGCCAGTATAAGAATTAACTGAAAAACTATTGGGTGCTGCAGGATTGGTATAAGTTGGTATCACTGTATTTACATCCATTCTGCATGGCGTTAATTCATAAGAGAGGCTATCTCCATCCGGATCATGGGCAGCAGGATTATGAATAAAAATCTGATTTATTATTCCGTCATCTATAGGTGGGTAATCTAATATAGGCGAACTATTAGGGATTGATACAGGCAATATCACCAGTTTGGTTTCTACATAAAATGCAATATTTACTGAGCCAGGAATATTAATAACATTGGGAACCCTGTTTTCATCTTTAAAATGAATATAGTAATCAGCGGGACCGGGATAAACATGAGAACGCACATATTCATTTTTTTTAATGAGCGCTGATACGGGAACGCCATTTCCTCCGCCATTGGTTCTTGGTATTGTATCACTTTGCCCATCTCCCCAAAAAATTTCTAATTCAGGACGATCAGCATTGGCGCCTATTTTTGTATAAGTAGTTATTGTTACTTCATAATTATAGCCACCAATATTTTTGTAAGTTATCTCTCCTGCACGGTTATGCGTTGCAAAAACTTTTTGTGTAAAAAATAAAATACATATCAGCACAAAAAATAATTTGTGTTGATGCCTGATAGATTTTATATACTTCATTTCTAATAAGTAATTAACTGTTGCTCTAACTGTTCAGGCATATTGAGATATTCATATTGCTGATTGCGTAATTGCGGTTCAAAGCCCGCTTTCCGAATAGCTTCCTGAATGCCTTTCGAGGTAAACCTGTGAGGTGCTCCTGCTGCTGACACTACATTTTCTTCAATCATTATAGAACCGAAATCATTTGCTCCGGCATGCAGGCAAACCTGAGCAATTGCCTTGCCAACTGTGAGCCATGAAGCCTGAATGTTTTTAATATTTGGCAACATGATACGGCTCATGGCAATCATACGGATATATTCATCACCTGTCACTGAATTGCGGATGCCTTTCACTTTTCGCAAAATAGTATTTTCATCCTGGAAAGGCCAGGGTATAAATGCAAGAAATCCTACAGCATCTTTTGGCTTTTCACTCTGTACTTCTCTTAGCCAAACCAAATGTTCAAACCGTTCATACACAGTTTCGATATGACCTAACATCATTGTTGCAGATGTTGTGATATTTAATTGATGAGCAGCACGCATCACATCCAGCCATTCGCGACCACCACATTTTCCTTTGGAAATCATTCTGCGCACACGGTCATTTAAAATTTCAGCACCTGCCCCGGGTAATGAATCAAGACCTGCTTTTTTTAATTCACTCAGCACTTCATAATGCGTCATTCCTTCAAGCTTGGCAATGTGTGCTACTTCAGGCGGACCTAATGAGTGTAATTTTAAATCAGGATATAATGATTTTAATTCACGAAACAGATTAGTATAAAAACTCAAGCCCAAATCAGGATGATGTCCACCTTGCAATAAAAGTTGATTCCCGCCATAGCGAAACATTTCTTCAATTTTTTCTTTGTACTGATCAATGGTGGTGATGTATGATTCTTTATGACCCGGAATACGATAAAAATTACAGAACTTACAATTAGCAATGCAAACATTAGTGGTGTTTACATTCCTGTCAATAATCCATGTTACTTTGTTTGATGGAACCTGTTTTTTTCGCAACTCATTCGCAACATACATCAGCTCACTGGTGGGAACATGCTCAAATAAAAAGCATCCTTCTTCAATACTTAAAAAGTCAAAATTCAATGCCCTTTTGAGCAATTCGCCTGCATTCATAAACTAAAAGATTGCCAATTGAAATTATTTAAAAAGGTAATTTGCAGTGAAGCAATTGCCCACGTATTTCTTATTATTACCTTCATGCGCTCAAAGTTAAGTTTTATCTATGAATACGACTGTAGAAAAAGTGTCATCCGCTGGTAAAGACGATCACCTAATCCTTTTTATACGTGATGCAAAATCATTTGATACTTCCTGGTTTTCTCCCCAGGAAACTGATTTTATCCGCAAAGAATTAAAAGAAGAGAAGAAGACTGTGGTGGTTAATCAATACAACCGTTTTGTGATTGTTCAGTTGTTAAAGAAAGAGAACGGAGAGACATTTCAATATCTGGAAACCTGCCGTAAAGTCGGGGCATCATTATGTTCACGGATTAATTCAATGAAGCTGAAAGAAGTTACCATTGCAGATCAGAAATCAGCTGATGATGTGCTATCAGTAATAGAAGGAGTTTTACTTTGCAATTACCAGTTTTTAAAGTACCGGAAAGAAAAAGAAAAAGAACAACACACATTGGCAAGGATTAAAATCAAGAGTGAAAAAATTACCAATGCTCAAATAAATAAAGTTTCAATAGTAACCGAAGCTACCAATCGTGCACGCGATCTTGTAAATGAACCACAATCTTTTCTTACTGCAACCGAATTAGCAAAACAATTTGAATCACTCGGAAAAGAATCCGGTTTTAAAACACAAGTGTTTAACAAAGCACGCATTAAAGAATTAAAAATGGGTGGCTTGTTAGCAGTGAATTTAGGAAGCATAGAGCCTCCAACATTTACTGTGATGGAATACAAACCTTCACGACCTGTAAATAAAAATCCTTACATAATAGTTGGTAAAGGTGTAGTGTATGATACAGGGGGAATGAGTCTGAAGCCTACTCCCAATTCAATGGATTATATGAAGTGCGATATGGCAGGTGGTGCAGTGGTTGGAGCAACCATGTATGCAATTGCAAAAGCAAAACTGCCTGTGCATGTTATAGGATTAGTTCCTGCTACAGATAACCGTCCTGATGGAAATGCGTATGTACCAGGGGATGTTATTACAATGATGAGCGGAACTACAGTTGAAGTTTTAAATACTGATGCTGAAGGTCGTTTGATTTTAGGCGATGCCTTGCATTATGCAAAACAATTCAAACCGGAGTTAGTGATGGAATTTTCTACACTCACAGGTGCTGCTTCTGCTGCCGTTGGTCATTATGGAATTGTGAGTATGGGTAATGTGAAAGACAGTGTGAGAAAAAAATTGCGTGACAGCGCTAATAATGTTTATGAACGTTTGGCAGAATTTCCTTTCTGGGATGAATACAATGAACTACTGAAATCAGATATTGCTGATTTAAAAAATATCGGTGGAGCAATAGGAGGAGCAATTACAGCCGGAAAATTTCTCGAGCATTTTACTGATTATCCATACATGCATTTTGATATTGCAGGACCTGCCTTTAATAAAGTATCGGATAGCTATCGTGGAAAAAACGGTACCGGGGTTGGCGTGCGCTTTATGTTTGATTTTTTGAGCAAGGTTTCCGGAAAGAATTAGATGCGTTTTCAAATAAATCTATTCTTAATCATAGTTGCCACATGCAGAGATGGCAAAGAATAAAACGATAAATGTGCAAGGAAGAGATATTACTCTCCTCTCAAATCAATTGAATGATTTTATCTCCCTTACAGATATTGCGAGGTATAGAAATGAAAAGGAAACTTTTTCAGTTATTAATAATTGGATGCGTAACCGAAGCACTATTGAGTATTTAGGTTTATGGGAGAAATTAAGTAACCCCAATTTCAAACCTCTCGAATTCGAGAGGTTTAGAAGTGAATCAGGAAGCAATTATTTTGTTCTGTCGCCTCAACGTTGGATTGAAGTTACAAATGCAATCGGAATTATTTCCAAGTCAGGAAGATATGGAGGCACATTTGCTCATAAAGACATTGCATTTGAATTTGCATCGTGGATTTCATCTGAATTCAAACTTTATTTAATAGTTGAATTCCAGCGCCTTAAAGAAGATGAGAATAAACGACTAAATTTAGAATGGAACCTGCAACGAACTTTAGCGAAAGTTAATTATCGGATACATACTGATGCAATCAAAGAAAATCTTATTCCTCCAACGCTTTCAAAAGAAAAAATAAATGTTGTTTACGCTGATGAAGCAGATATTTTGAACATGGCTTTATTTGGTATGACGGCAAAGCAATGGCGTGATGCTAATAAAAAAGCTGAAGGAAACATTCGCGATGTTGCAACTCTTGAACAATTAGTTGTATTGAGTAATATGGAGAGCATCAATGCTATATTAATTCACAATGGATTGAGCCAAAACGAAAGATTGCGACAGCTCAATCAGGCTGCAATTATGCAGATGAAATCATTAATAAATAATAAAAGCCTCCAAAAACTTAAATGATCAGCCAGAACCTAATTCTTGCTTACAGATTTTTATTTTTGTACCTATAATTCAACATGAGCAGCGAACACGATAACAAAATAAAAATAGGAATTACCATTGGTGTTATTAATGGCGTTGGGCCCGAAGTAATCATCAAAACTTTTGCTGATAACAGGATGCTGCAGGAATGTACCCCTGTTATTTACGGATCATCCAAAGCGCTTTCCTTTCATCGCAAAACATTAAATATCCAGGAATTTAATTTTACTACGCTTAGGAACATAAAAGAATTGATTGCAAAAAAATTAAATGTGATCAATTGCTGGGAAGAAGAAGCGAAGATTGAAATCGGCAAGCCATCGCCTATTGCTGGGCAATATGCTTTCAGAGCCATTGACGCTGCTGTTAAAGATTTAAAAATGGGTTTTATTAATGCAATCGTGACCGCGCCCATTGATAAAAAAACTATTCAAAGTGAAAGTTTCAAATTTGCCGGGCATACTGAATACCTCGCAGAACAATTTGAGGCAAAGAATTATCTGATGTTTCTTGTTTCGGATAAACTGAGAGTGGCAACTGTGACAGGACATATTTCAATAAAAAATGTTGCACAGCAATTAAACATTGAAAAAATAGTGGCGAAGATTCGAATCATGAATGATTCATTGAAACGCGATTTTGGAGTTCGCAAACCACGCATAGCTGTGTTGGGTTTGAATCCACATGCAGGTGATGAAGGTGTGATTGGTTCAGAAGAAAATGAAATTATTAAACCGGCTGTTAAACAAGCTGCTGATGGTGGCGTTGTAGTTTTTGGTCCTTATTCAGCTGATGGATTTTTTGCAACCGGTAACTTTAAAAAGTTTGATGCAGTGCTTGCCATGTATCACGACCAGGGATTGATTCCTTTCAAGACATTAGCATTCAGCAACGGTGTAAACTTTACAGCAGGCTTACCAATAGTTCGCACTTCACCCGATCATGGTGTTGCTTATGACATTGCAGGAAAAGGAATAGCAGATGAAGATTCATTCCGCGAATCAGTATATGTAGCTTGTGATATTTATAACAAACGAAAAGAATTTGATGAAATAAATGCTAAGCCGCTTGCTTTTTCAAGGTTGGGTGGAGATCGGTAATTCAGTTTACAGTTTACAGTTTACGGTTTACAGTTTACGGTTGTCGTGCGTCAGCAAAATTGTAAACTGTAAACCGTAAACTCACAAACAGCGAAGCCCCGGAATACCGGGGCTTCGCTGTTTTGTCCGAGGTTAAGATTATTTATTGTGCAAGTTGAACGTTAACTGCATTTAAACCTTTCTTGCCTTGCGTCACTTCGAAGGTAACTTCATCACCATCTCGTACGTTGCTTTTTAATCCTGTTGAATGAACGAATACATCTTGTCCTGTCTCGTCATCCTGAATAAACCCAAAACCTTTTGAGTTATTGAAAAATTTTACTTTCCCTTTTTTCATTTTAAATGTTATTTAATTTTAATTAATGTGCGCCAAAGATAACCATTTAACAACACGAATTACTTTTTGTAAAAAATAAACTTCCTGATTTCTAACGCCTTAATACCACATATCCGCTTCTTACTTCTCCATTATTCAGGTTGAGGACATAGAAGTAAGTGCCATCAGTGAGCTCTCCGCGAAGGGTTACAAGATTCACATTGGAAAATCCGTTCCAGCTGTTATCATAATCTTGCTTTGTATAAACCAGGTTGCCCCAGCGATTGAAGATTTCCAAACGGTTTCCCGGATAATGTGAAATATGACTGATTACAAAGTAATCGTTGGTGTTATCCCCATTCGGTGAGAATCCATTCGGGATTTCTAATGAATCACAAGTAATTGTAATGTTTACACTGTCAATAACCGAACATCCGTTTACATCTGTAGCAATCACATAATACAAAGTTGAAGTAGAAGGATTGGCAACAGGATTTGCTGAGATTGTATTGTCTAACCCGGATGATGGTGACCATTGATAAGTATTTGCTCCTGATACCGATAAAACTGTTGGTGAATCACATTCCATTGAAAAATCACTGGTAACAGTAATAACAGGCAGCGTGTTTTCAGTGACTTGAATTGATGATGATGAATAAGTACCACAATTATTTGTTAAGGTTAAATAATAATTTCCTCCTGTAAACAATGTGTAATTATTGGAATCACCACTGGTAATAGCAACTGAATCAACATACCATTGGTAAACTGAATTGGAATAATAAGAACCTGTTAACATTATACTATCTCCCGAACAGAAACTCGAATCACCAGTAATTATTAGATTCAAAACGGAACTGTCAGATAGTAGAACATAGCCGGTTTCAACACATCCTGAAGAGTCAGTTATTGTTACTGCATAATTTCCGGATTGTAAGCTGTCAATAAAATTTACTGTATCGTTAGTGTTCCATAAATATTGATAAGGCATCAGCCCACCGCTTACATTAACAGAAATATTTCCTGTAACTCCGTTCATACATTGTGGTTGCTGTGTTGTGAAGTTATAACTGATTGCAGGATTTAAATTGAGGAGAGTATCGCTCAATGAAAGCACACATCCGTTTGAATCTGCAATCATCACTAAATAAATTCCGGCAGATAAACTATTATTCAGGCTTGATGTATCACCATTATTCCACAAATATTGATAAGGCGTAATACCACCGCTAACGTTTAATTGAATTGAACCAGTGGAATCTCCAAAACAAATAATATTATTTAACGAAGAAGTTGCTGATAAAGCTGAAGCAGGCTGGATGATAGTATCAGCATGCATTGCAATACATCCATTGGTATCAGTTACTGTAACAGAATAAATTCCCTGCTGCAGAGAATCAATTACTGAAACAGTATCTGTGGTATTCCATAAATAATAATAAGGTGAAGTTCCACCACTAACAATTAACTGAACAGAACCGGTGCTATCTCCAAAACATCTTACTGATTGCCCTATGGAAGCAACAGATAGCGGAGCAACCGGACCTGTAACACTATCAATCAAAGAAGAAGCACAGCCATTACTATCTGATACTGTTACCTGGTAAACTCCGGCAATTAAACTATCAAGATCTTCAATGGTATCAGTAGTGTTCCATGCATAACTAAAAGGAGCAAAGCCATTCACCGTTAAATCAATTGCACCGGTGCTGTCACCAAAACATTTAACATTAGTTGTTGATGCAGTAAGAATGGGATTCGAATGAACAGTTATCAAAACATAACCTGTATCGCACATTGAAGGAATTCCATTGTCACAAACTAAATACACAATGGTATCTGATCCATCGTACCCGGGAGTTGCGCCATATCCAATCTGGAACAATGAATCTATTGCAGCATTTCCATGCGAAGGCATCGTTATAATACTTGCTGTTAATGTATCTCCGTCAACATCTGTATCATTATTAAGTATTGAAATGATCACACTGTCAGAAGAACATATTATCAATGTATCATTGATTGCAACGGGTGTATTATTAACCGGAAGTACAGTGATAATAATGTAAGCAGTATCACATAACACCGGTATTCCTGAATCACAAATTGCATACATGATGGTATCTATACCATTGAATGAACTATCCGGACAATAAATTATTTGTCCTGCAATGGTGTCAAGAGTCGCTGTTCCATGATTTGGATTTGTGACAATGATAAAAGATGATGGATTAATATTATTCTCTACATCGGTATCATTACTCAATGCATTAATTGTGATGCAGGAGTCTTCAGGAGTATTTGCAAAATCATCATTTGCAATTGGAGCATCATTAACCGGAAGAATAGTTATGTAAATCCATGCAGTATCACAATACACCGGCATTCCACTATCGCAAATTGCATATTGAATACTGTCAGAACCGGAATAATTTGCATTCGGACTATAGGTAATTGAATCTGTGCTGATAACTGCACTTCCATTGTAAGGGCCATTGAGAATTATTAGTGATCCTACATTGATATTGTTATCTGCATCGCTGTCATTTGCAAGAGGAAGAATTACTGTTATGGAGTCTTCATTGATAGTCAGCGTATCATTATTGGCAAATGGAGGACTGTTTACATACACTGTCATTGTATCTGTAGCAGTACAACCCAAACTATCAGTAACCGTAAGATTATAAACTGTTGTTATTAAAGGAGTGCTTGTTGGATTGGCAAGTGTTGAATCATCAAGATAAAGAGAAGGATTCCATGAATAAGTGTAAGGTGACGTTCCACCCGTTGCTGCAGGCGTGCCACCAATAATAACCGGTGTTCCTGAAGTAACAAATGCATCTACACCTGCATCAGCAATAGGGTTTGCATTTGCATATATATTTATTGTATCAGCAGAAACGCAGGTTCCGTTTGAAATAGTCCATATAAATAAATTATTACCTGTAGCTAAGTTTGAAACGGTTGTTGACGGAGCAGTAGGATTTGCAATAGTTGCTCCGCTTAATGAAGTCCATGTTCCTGTTCCTGTTGCTGGAGTATTTCCCGTAATTGTAGCAACTGAATTTGCACAAGTTATTTGATCAATACCTGCATCTGCAATTGTTGGAATAGAATCAACAATAATATTTATTGTATCAGATGATGAACAGGTGCCATTCGTAATAGTCCACACAAAACTGTAATTGCCGGCAGTTAATCCTGTAACACTGGTATTTGGATTGTTACTATTTGAAATTACTGCAGCGCTTGTTGTTGTCCACGTGCCTGTTCCAGAAGTTGGTGGGTTTGCTGCAAGTGTTGTTGAATCCATTGATTCACACATTTGCTGATCTGGTCCTGCATTTGCAATTTCAGAAGAATCAACAGTAATGATAATTGTATCAGCGCTATTGCATGAACCGTTTGTTATGGTCCAGATGAAAGAATAAGTGCCTGCAATATTTAAACCTGTTACTGTTGATGACGGACTTGATGGAGTAGTGATTGTTGCACTGCTTGTAGTTGTCCACAATCCACTTCCTGATGATGGATTGTTTCCGTTTAATGTGGCCGTTCCTGTGCTTGCGCAAATTTGCTGATCACTTCCGCCATTTGCAATTATTAAACTATCCACATTAATTCTGACAGTATCATTTGATGTACATGTTCCATTTACAATCGTCCAAACAAAATCAAAAGTTCCTGCGAATAATCCTGTTACGGTTGTGTTTGGATTAGATGGAGTAGTAATGGTTGCACCACTTGTTGTTGTCCATGTTCCGTTTCCGGGAGAAGGATTATTTCCTGCTAAAGTTGTTGAAGATGTTGATGAACAAAGTTGTTGATCCTGTCCTGCATTTGCAATTACTGATGAATCAATTGTAATTATAACTGTATCTCTTGATATACAAGCTCCGTTTGTAATTGTCCATACAAAAGAATAATTACCTGCAATTGTTAAACCTGTTACTGTTGATGTCGGACTCGTTGGAGTTGTAATAGTTGCGCTGCTTGTTGTTGTCCATAACCCACTACCTGATGCCGGAGTATTTCCTGCAAGTGATGCTGCAGGTGTGCTTGCGCAGATTTGCTGATCTGAACCTGCATTTGAAACGATAAGATTGCTCACTGTAATGCTAACAGTATCTTTTGTAGTACAAGTTCCATTTACAATGGTCCATATAAAATCAAAACTTCCAACTGATAACCCTGTTACTGTTGATGTCGGACTTGACGGAGTTGTTATTGTTGCACCACTTGTAGTTGTCCATGTTCCTGTACCTGGTGTTGCTGTATTTCCTGCAAGTATTGCAGTTGTAACATTGCAAAGTAGCTGATCTGTACCAGCGTTTGCATTTATTAATGAGTCAATATGTACAATCACGGTATCACGTGATATACAGGCGCCCAAAGTAATCGTCCATATAAATGCACTATTTCCTATTGGAAGATTTGTAACAGTAGTTGTTGCTGATGAAGGTGAAGTAATGGTTGCAGTACTAGTGGTGCTCCATGAACCCACACCAGGTGCGGGAACATTTCCGCTAATGGAAGTAGAAGTTGCATTGCATAAATTCTGATCTACACCTGCGTTGGATGGTGTTGGATTCCTGACAATAATCACCATGGTATCTCTGCTTATACAAGGTCCGTTGGTTATTGACCATACAAAAAAATAAAAACCTGCAACGTTCATTCCGCTTACACCTGTTGTTGCATTTGTGGGCGATGCAATGGTTGCAATACTCGTGGTTGTCCACAATCCTGTGCCCGGTGCCGGATTGTTTCCGTTCAATGTTGCTATTCCTGTTGTGGTGCAAACCTGTAAGTCATTGCCGGCATTAGCGGCTTTATACTGACTCACTGTAATCACCATTGTATCTCTCATTAAGCAGACACCATTAGTAACTGTCCAGATAAAATTATAAGTACCTGCAGTTGTTAATCCTGAAACGGTTGCATTGACTGAATTTGGATTTGTAATAGTTGCGCTGCTTGTTGTTGTCCATATCCCACTTCCAACTGCCGGTGTGGTTGCACTCAATGTTGCCGTACCGGGATTGGAACAAATTGGCTGATCACTTCCTGCATTGGAAGTAACAGCAGCATTCACCACTATATTAACATTATCACTTGTAACACATGAATGATTAATTATTGTCCATACAAATGTGTAGGTGCCAACTGCATTTAATCCGGTGATGCTAGAGGTGGGAGATGTAGGATTTGTAATAGTTGCACTACTCGTGGTTGTCCATGTTCCTGTTCCCGGTGATGGATTATTGGCTGCCAATGTTGTTGTGGGTGTACTCACGCATACTTGTTGATCAGGTCCTGCATTTGCAGGAACAGGAACATCCACTACAACAGTAACCTGGTCAACATCACTGCATGAACCATCCGTAAGCACCCAGAAGAAAAAGTAGGATCCGGAAACTAAATTACTCACCATACTGGTGTCATTTAAAGGAGATGCAATAATTGCTGATGATGGGGTAAACCAGATTCCTATAACGCCTGCCACAATTGGTGCATTTGCATAGATAGTTGTTGTAGAAGCAGGAGAACAGATATGAATGACATTTGGATTGGTGACGGCTTCCAGTACATATACATTATGTTGTACTGTGCTCACCTGGCTTGCTGAATCAGTCACTGTTAATGTTACCGTTTTTATTCCACCCGATCCATAAGTATGTGTTGGGTTTTGAGAAGTAGAAGTGCCGGCATCACCAAAATCCCACGCCCAGCTTACAATTGGACCTGTATTTCCACTACTGAGATCAGTAAATGAAATCGAGGTGCCAATACAAACTATTGAGTCATTAACAGAAAATTCTGCAACGAACTGCGCTTTTGCCGAATAGGAAAAAAGGGCAACAATAACGCATAATAACTTATTGATATATCTTTTGCCAGACATTGTTTTATAAAGCATGATTGCTTATTAGGTCTTTAATACGGAAAAGTGTATGAAGGGTTACAAAAAATAACAAAATGCTATAAATATATTTGCACCCTATGAGTGAACAACAGATTATTCTTTCAAACACAAAGCTTGTGAGTATTGCCAATGAATTTGGTACTCCGTTATATATTTATCACGCTGAGCGGATAAAACAGCAATACACACGGCTCACCACTGCATTTAACGGAATTAATGCGCGCATTTTTTATGCATGCAAAGCATTGTCAAATATTAATGTACTTAAGTATATAAAAAGTCTTGGTGCCGGTTTGGATACTGTTTCAATTGGTGAATTATATCTCGGATTAGAGGCTGGATTCCAACCAAAGGATATCATCTTTACTCCTAACTGTGTTGCACTGGATGAAATCATTCTTGCAAAAGAGAAAGGTGTTAACATTAATATTGATAATATTTCACTGCTCGAGCAGTTTGGAAATATTTATGGTGATAGCTATCCTGTTTGTATTCGCATCAATCCGCACATTATGGCTGGTGGTAATTATAAAATTTCTACCGGACATGTGGACAGTAAATTCGGTATTTCCATTCACCAGTTACGGCATATTGAACGCATTGTTAAATCAACCGGATTGAAAGTAAAAGGTCTTCATATGCATACAGGTTCTGAAATTATGGATACAGGGGTTTTTCTTCGTGGTGCAGAAATCATGTATGAGATAACCGAACATTTTCCTCACCTGGAGTTTATTGATATGGGCAGCGGATTTAAAATTGCTTACAAACCTGATGATCCCGAAACTAATGTGGAAGAGTTAGGCGTACAGTTGAGCGAAAGCTTTAATGCCTTTGCAAAAAATTATAATCCTGATTTGCAATTGTGGTTTGAACCCGGTAAATATGTTGTGAGCGGTGCAGGCTATTTTGTGGTGAAAGCAAATGTGGTAAAACAAACTACTGCAACTGTTTTTGTCGGAGTTAATTCAGGGTTTAATCATTTGATACGACCAATGTTTTATGATGCTTATCACACCATCACCAATATCTCAAATCCTGCAGGTGCTGAAAGAATTTACACCGTTGTGGGCAACATCTGCGAAACGGACACATTTGCATGGGACAGAAAGCTGAATGAAGTGCGTGAAGGTGATCTGCTTTGTTTTTATAATGCAGGTGCTTATGGATTTGAAATGTCATCAAACTTTAATTCGCGGTTAAAACCTGCTGAAGTTTTAGTGGTAGATGATAAAACACACTTGATTCGTAAAGCGGATGTGTTTGATGATTTAATGCGTAACCAGGTGGTGGTTTTATAAAAAATATTTTTTGCTTTTATTGAAAAATATTTTATTGCTTTAAATAGCTTGAAGCAAATAGCATATCTTCAGGAAACGTAATTTTTATATTACCATATTCTCCTTCTATCAGATGAATTTTTCTTCCCGTTTGTTCGTAAAGCGAAGCCTCATCAGTAAATAAATTATAATCGGTATTTTGAAATGCTTCCAGCAATTCATTTGTTCTGAAACATTGTGGAGTTTGAATGATGCGGTATTGATCACGGTCAACTGCATAACTGTCATTGCCGTTCAGTTCTCTTAACGACTCTTTTAATTTAACAGCAGGAACAGCATTGCCATGTTTACCTGCTTCATCAAATAACTTTTCAATTAATGATGATGAAACACAAGGACGAACACCATCATGGATTGCAACGAGGCTGTTCTTTTCAGTTATTTTCAAACCATTCAACACGGATTCTGCTCTGGTGTTTCCGCCATCAGCAATTTGATGCGGAATATTAAATCCATGGTTTTTGCAAATCTCTTTCCAGTAATCATGATAATCACTGCTTAATGCTAAAATGATTTTTGTGTTATCATTATAAAACCGTTCCAATGTATGCATCAGAACAGGTCTATCATTAACCATTAAAAACTGCTTGGGCAGGATGCTCTTGAATCGAGTACCCTGCCCACCAGCAACAATTACTGCATAACGGTTCATTAATCCAGAATCAGCATGGCATCTCCATAGCTGAAAAAGCGATATTTTTCTTTCTGTGCCACTTTGTATGCTTCCATTATTAAATCGTAACCAGCAAATGCTGCAGTCATCATCAATAATGTTGACTCAGGCATGTGAAAATTAGTTACCATCATGTTTGCAATACTGAAATCATAAGGAGGAAAAATAAATTTATTCGTCCAGCCGGTATAAGGCTTTAACTCTCCTAATGTTGAGACAGAGGATTCAATAGCACGCATGGATGTAGTTCCAACAGCGCAAATATTTTTTCTCTTTTCTTTCGCCTTATTAACAATATCAGCGGCTTCCTGCGACACACTGAATTGCTCAGAATCCATTTTATGTTTGGTGAGGTCTTCCACTTCCACCGGGCGAAACGATCCTAAGCCCACATGCAGTGTAACTTCTGCAAGATCCACTCCTTTCAATTCCATCCGCTTTAATAATTCACGGCTGAAATGCAGACCGGCTGTAGGAGCTGCAACGGCACCTTCGTGTTTAGCATACACTGTTTGGTAACGATCCTTATCAGCAGGTTCTGCTTTGCGTTTGATATACTTAGGTAAAGGTGTATGTCCTAATTGCTCAATCACATCTCTGAATTCAGCTGAGGTTCCATCAAACAAAAAGCGCAGTGTTCTTCCGCGTGACGTTGTGTTGTCTATTACTTCTGCAACTAACATGTCATCATCACCAAAATAAAGTTTGTTACCAATCCTGATTTTGCGTGCCGGATCCACTAAAACATCCCAAAGCTTGCTCTCAGCATTTAATTCTCTTAATAAAAATACTTCGATTTTAGCTCCTGTTTTTTCTTTGTTACCATAAAGACGTGCAGGAAATACTTTAGTATTGTTGAGCACTAAAACATCTCCGTCATTAAAATATCCGAGTATGTCTTTAAAAACTTTGTGCTCTATTTTTCCTGTCTTACGGTGCACAACCATCATCCTCGATTCATCGCGGCTGGATGAAGGGTGCGTGGCTAATAATTTTTCATTAATGTGGAATTTGAACTGTGTTAATTTCATTTCGCTTACGGGCTTTATTTAGGTGTATTGACTTTTTGTAAATTTCTCTTAGAATTAATCTTCATTTTTTTAAAAGGGACGCAAATATAGTCTTGCAAGTGCCCGAAGACCTAATTTTGATTGATAACTATTTGAGAATGAGAAGGAAAAAACTAAAAAATGGTACTTTAATCCTTTTCTTAAAACTGAAAAAGATGTACTTAAATATGTATCGCCCGGTTTTCAGTTGCTGCCAGACAAGCTTCTTTAAATGCTTCAGTAAAAGTAGGATGTGCATGACTCATACGTGCAATATCTTCGGCTGATGCACGGTATTCCATTGCAACCACTGCTTCTGCAATCATATCAGCAGCACGCGGACCGATCATGTGAACGCCTAAAATTTCATCGGTGTTTTTATCTGCCAGTACTTTTACAAATCCATCGGTATCCATGCTTGCTCTTGCACGTCCGCTGGCTTTAAATGGAAATGATCCTGTTTTATAAGAAATATTTTTTGTTTTCAATTCTTCTTCCGTGTAACCTACTGCGGCAACTTCTGGCCAGGTATAAACCACTCCAGGAATCAGTAAATAATTTATGTGCGGTTTTTGTCCGGCAATAATTTCTGCGACAAACATCCCTTCTTCTTCTGCTTTATGTGCAAGCATTGCTCCCTGAATAACATCACCTATTGCATAAATATTTTTCACATTCGTTTGCAGGTTTTCATTCACCACAATTCTTCCGCGTTCATCTTTTGCAATATTTATTTTTTCCAATCCTAAGTTTTCTGTGTATGCATTTCGTCCAACACTCACCAAACAATAATCACCTTGCAGCACTAATTCTTTTTTATCTTTTGTTGAAGTTGCTTTAAGAGTAATTCCTTTTTTGTCTGCAACCACTGATGTTACACCGTGCTGCAGGTAAAATTCAAAACCAAGTTTTTGCAATGTCTTTTGTAATTCTTTACCTAATGAGCGATCCATGTTTGCAATAATAGAATCTAAAAATTCAATCACACTTACCTTTGATCCTAAGCGTGCATACACTGAGCCTAACTCCAAACCAATTACTCCACCACCAATAATTAATAAATGTTTAGGGATTTCTTTTAATGATAACGCTTCAGTAGAAGTGATGATTCTTTTCTTATCAATGATAATTCCTTTAAGTGGAGATGGCTTTGAACCTGTAGCGATAATTGTGTTTGCAGAAGTAATGTTTTGTGTTTTGTTATCAGCTGATAAAATCTGAATAGTATTTGCATCCACAAAACTTCCGTGTCCGTAATACACATCAATTTTATTTTTCTTCATCAGAAAAGCTATGCCCTCCACATTTGCCTTTACCACCCCTGCCTTCCGATTGATCATCTGGGTGATGTTAACTTTTGGTTCAGAAATATCTATACCGTGCTCCTTGAAGGTATGTGCGGCATTGTGAAAATGCTCGGATGAATCCAGCAAAGCCTTGGATGGAATACAGCCAACATTAAGGCAAGTGCCTCCCAGAGTATTGTACTTTTCAATGATGGCCGTTTTGAAACCAAGTTGAGC
>JANLUX010000158.1:0-4665 GCA_031363705.1 Bacteroidota bacterium | reverse complement strand
TTTTGTTGTTTTAACTTGAAAATTTACCTGTAAGGCAACTCGTAACACTTTTGAGTTGTGTTAACAAACCGTTTTTTTCAGTTGCTTCAGGATAACCGATTGACATTAGCATTTCAGTTATTTGCTCCCGATTCACCGTTTCATTATGATTTACTAACACATTGTTTGTTTCCAAATCCACCTCCACTTTTTCAACTCCTTTAATGGTACTAAGTTTTTTGGTAATGGTATTTACGCATCCGCCACAACTTAAATTTGCTATTGTTATATTCTCTGTTTGCATACTATTCAGTTTTTATTTTTTCTTTTTGAAATATATTTAAAAGTAAACCTCCCATCATTGCACCATACAACGTACTGTTTAAAGGCTTTGACGTTATGGAACAAGTGCCGCTTGCACAACCAACAAAATGATAATAAAGATAACCGCCAATTGTTCCCGCAATTATTCCAATGATGGTGAATTTATGTTTTAGTATAAAGTTCATTTTATTTTCCTTTGGTTGAAATTCTGAACGGATAATACAACGGACAAAAACTTATAAAACTCGTGACAATGAAAATGCCTGCAAGAATTAAAAGTACAATTGCTGTTGTTCCTGAAATTTGATTTGTGAAGTAAAGCACTGCGATTACGATTGCGACAAGTATTCTAATTACTTTGTCAATAGTCCCCATGTTTTTTTTCATTTGCTTAATATTTTAGTGAATTAATTATTACGCTGCAAAAGTCATACAATAAACGTTCCTGCTCAGTAACTTTTGTTACACAGAGATTATATTTCTTACTACTGCTTCATAAACTTCGCCATCATTATTTTATTATCCTGTTGCACTTTAATGAAATACATTCCCGATGAAAAAGAAGATACATCAATGCTTTTGTTGTTCAGAGATTTCAAAACTTGTTCGCCAAGCGTATTGAAAATATCAATGGTGAAATTCTCTGTTGAGTTGAGTTGCAAGGTCAATAAATTGTTTGCAGGGTTGGGGTAAACAAGAATATTGTTTGTTGAATTTTGAATTTCATTTACCCCAGTGGTTATACACAAAACAGTTGAAGGCAATGGCTGCACCCAAGGCAGTTGAGGATAAGCAGCGTTTCCACTATTGTCTGCAATATGATTTCCTGTTCCGATTGGAACATTGTTGCTCTGCAAAAATTCAGTAAAGAGTTGAATGGTTGTGTAAGGTTGATTGTTCCCAGTACTGATGTAATCTGCTTTATTAAAAAAACCTGTGTAACTGCAAAGCACATCAGCATTTTCAATAGGTCGCACACAACCAATTGCAGTAAGTGTATCGGTAGCATTAATAGGATTTGTTGTCCCTGTATAATACATATTCAACACTCTTGCACCATCAGCATTGTTTAAATTAATGGTTGCATCCACTCCCGAAAAACCATCCATCCAACCACCTTCTTCATTGAATGCTGTTTGCGAATAAACAGCAGTGAGTAATTTTTCATAAATACTTTTTAGTGTATCGCCTTTTACTTGTGCCGTTGCTAAAGTGTAAAACACGGGGAATAAACGGTAAACATCTTCCAGCGTTATGCTTCCATCGGCAATACTTAAATCTTCATACTGAAAGCCATTTGGTGCAACAGGACTATCAAAACGAAAACCTGGTGATATGGCTACCTGTGTTCCTGAATGGTTACGCATGATATCGGTGAACGCATTGTTGAATGAATTTTCCAACGCATTTTTTCTTGTAAGTATTCCGTTGGTAAAACCTACGGTGTCAGTAATGGGTTCGTTTAATGTTTGCGAACTTGTTCCCATCGGGTCAGCAAGGTTTGGATTTGCAATTAAGAAGGGTGCTCTCTCTGTTGCCACTAATGCAGCCATTGCAGAATTTTCGGGAATGTTTGGAGTGATGGAAAGTAAGTTCCATGTTTTAGATGTAACGGTTGTGCCGGTTACTACAAAATCCATTTTGCCTAAGTAACCATCGTCACCTGCCTCTACTACCCATGCACCGCTTGCACTTTGCAACGGAACATAAGTTGCCTCATGTGTGTGTGCCGAAAAAAATACATCAACCGAATTTGCATTGATGAGTTGTGCAAGGCGATAATCTTTTTGAATACCCAATTCACTCATCACTACTACAATGGTGCATCCCGAGTTGTGCAAGTTGGTGGCGTGTGTGTTGATGATATTTGTATAAGTGCTTTCGCCTATGAAGAAATTAAAACCTGTTGCAAGCTGTGCATACATCTTTGGAACTATATCACTCGTTAATCCGATGAAACCGATTTTTACACCGCCTTTTATTATTGTCATGGTTGGCGGTAAAACATTTGCGTTGTCAATACTTGGGTCAAGCGGACCTAATTTTTTGTAAGTGAGATTGGCTGCTATGCAAGGGTAAGTAACCGATTTAATTGTGTAAGATGGTAGCATTGCACTCAACAACATGGGGAACGGACCCATTGGCGTATATCGTTTACGCCACACACCGGGACCATAAGCAAAATCCCAATTGCCGGGAACTCCCACATCAACACCCATTGCATTCATGGGGTCAACAATTGCATTGCCTGAAGTGTAAGCGGCTTCCACACCACCATGATAAGTGTCGCCAATGTTCATTAAAACCGAATTCGGATTTTGTGTTCTGAGAGAGTCCACCAGATATTTTATTCGTGCAACACCGCCACGAATACCAATAATTGTGTCGGCATTTGCATCTACATTACAAGGGTCGCCAACACGAATTAAATGTTTGCTTGGCATGAGGTGAGCATGCAAATCGTTGTAGTGTAAAAGAGTGATGGTGGTGGTTTGTGCGTTTGCTAACTGAATTGCAAAGACAAATACTGTAATGAAGATTTTTTTCATTTCTGTGCTGATTTATTTGAACATGCAACAGTCGGGAATGAAAACTACCTGCACGGTAACATTTGTTACATAAGATAGCTTTTATGTCTGTGTTTTCGTTTTGTAAAGTAACTTTTATCATATTTCAAACAATGCAGTGATTACAAGTACTAAATGAAAATCTAAAAAGTAAGCAGCAATGGGAACAAAAAAGAGTGAAGATCCAAATCTCCCGACAGTGCCAAATATTTCATCAAGTAAAGCTAATAGAGTAAATAGTGCTGAGTTCTCCAATTAGATGGTTTTTTTAAATCCGGTTTTTTATTGAAGGCTTTTTTTGGTATCATTTAGCATGCTATTCAAACACCAGTTACAATACCAACTTGCAAAAAAGAAAGAAAGGATTTTATAAAACCATTCTTTTGGTGGTAAATAGCTGATCGAAATTTTTGCAAGAGTTCCGTTGTCAGCAGGGGAAATCTCAAACCACATCCGATACCATGACATGATGATGATTTTTGCTTCGCCAATTATTTCCCATTCTTTAAGTTGTGGTTTTTGCCACTTTGTAACAGTTTGAGTGAAATCCATTGTTATTCCCATCATCTTTCCATACCAGCGATACTTTACACCAACTCCGGTTGCGTTTGTTGAAAGTTGATCCAGCTTTAATTTACTCCCCATCATCATCATGGAGCTTTTGCTCATGTGTATTCCGGTTTTTGAAAAATCGTCCATCTGCTGAAAAACTTTTTCACGAGAGGAATGAATGATGATGCTTTTGGATTTTGTTTTCATAACTATTAAATACAACAACTCTAATTCATTTGTATAGAAGGACATTTTACTGAACCATAGCTACAGAAAACACAACAATCGCCTTGCTTTGGTTTGAGAATGGCTTTACAATTTTCACATTCATAAAGATACTGGCAGCTATCAACCGGCATTGTTTCATTTTTTTTATGACTGCAAACGGGACAAGTAATAATTGATTCTGAAATGAAACTTGTGTTCATATTAATTTCTTTTTTAATAATTTTCAGCTATTGCGCTTTATTAAAGATTTTTCAAAATAAAATCCACCCGGTCTTCTGGTGGAAGCACAGGAACATGAATTACAGGAAACGGCAGTGATTCATAAACTTCACTTAACAATGCATGGATTTTTTTCTGCGCCATTTCATCTTCATTTCTTGCATAGTCCTTTACCAATGGAAGACAATCGAGAATGAAAACTTTTTTATAGGAAACAGTGCCCAATGCTTCCGTTAGCTTTCCATCAACCGGAAGATTTAAAAAACGATAATAGGCAAGTGCATCAGGAATTGCTCTGTCCAGGAAGACAAGTACATCAGGTGAAATTTCACTCTCTTGCTCAATCTGCATTTCTAAAACTCCTAATTGAAATTCACTCTGATTTTTCCTTACCTCTTCAACAGTTCTCCCTTTAAGTCGCTGTGTATCGAGATAATGTCGGGCATGTTCAATGGTTGTTATGTATCCTCTTTCTTTAAGCAAGTTGACGGTAGTCGTTTTACCGGAACTTGGTCCGCCTGTGATTACATACCAGTTTGTTTTCTTGATAGGATTATTGAAGATGTTATTTGTCATACTGAATTTGTAAAAAAAGATTTTCCGTATTTATTTTACTGAAACTTTTTCTTCTTAATCAATTTCCTTCGTTTGATACAACTCTGGAATCTCGCAATCCCAGTTATACACTTCCTTAATTTTATTTTTCAACCCTTCAGCGCCTTCTTTCTCTCCATGTACAATAAAAATATTTGCGGGTTTGTTTTTGATGTTGCTTAACCAATTGATTAATTCTCGC
>JANLUX010000121.1:0-5601 GCA_031363705.1 Bacteroidota bacterium | reverse complement strand
TGACGCATTAAACGGTGAACCCGGAGTACATTCGGCTTACTATGCAGGCTTGCCGCGCAATGATGAAAAAAATATTCAAATGGTATTGCAGAAAATGAAAGATGTGCATAACCGCAAAGCCCGTTTTAAAACGGTGATTGCTTACGTTAATAACGGTCCCGATGGATCGGGATTGTTTGAAGGATTATTGCAAGGCACCATTGCCGATGCACCACGTGGTACAAATGGTTTTGGTTATGATCCAATATTTATACCCGAAGGAAGCACCCGCACATTGGCTGAACACACTCCCGAAGAAAAAAACAAAATCAGCCATCGGGCGAAGGCAGTTGAGAAGTTGGTTTCGTTCTTGAAGTTCGAAGTTTGATTAGTGTCGCGACAACTTTCCCAAAGTTTTAAACTTTGACAAAGTTGAGCTTCCACGATAACCCTCCGAGGTTTTAAAAACCTCGGAGGGTTAAAACCGATTCCCTGCTTAACATCAGCCAGCTCTCTACGGCATTTACATCGCTGAAATAAAAAACAAAGAAGGAAGCAGGGTAGTGGTGAAGGAGTGAGAGTCGTCATTCAGGAGGAAACCTGTCATATAATAGCAGAGTAGTTTGTTAACGATAAAAGTATATTTAACACAGAAAAATATTTACACATTCAAACAACTAATCCTGCGTCATCAGGCTTATGTGTTTCAAACATGACAAGTTTCCTACTGAATGACTCGAGTGAAATATGAAGAACCAAAACTTTTTTGTTTACATCACAACCAACCCCGGAAAAACTACTTTTTATACAGGCGTAACGAATGATCTCTTTCGCAGATTGCAGGAGCATTATATTAATAGGTCAAATCAAAAAACATTCGCAGGGAAATATTATTGTTATCAATTAGTTTATTTTGAATGATATGATTCCATCAGCATGGCAATAGAAAGAGAAAAGGAAATAAAAGATTTATCAAGAGAAAGGAAGCTGGAATTAATTAAAAGCACAAACCCTGAAATTAATTTTATTAAAATATCAAATGAAACATAGCACCTCCGTAAAGACTTCACCAGGAGAGTGTACCCCGTGTCGTCATTCAGGAGGAAACTTGTCATATAGTAGCAATAAAGCTTGATAACGATAAAAGTATATTTAACACAGAAAAGTATTTACACATTCAAACAACTAATCCTGCGTAATCAGGCTTATGTGTTTCAAACATGACAAGTTTCCTGCTGAATGACGCGCGGGAGAATTTGCTTACGCCAGCCAACCTCTATCTGTAAAACCTTCAACCCTCAAACTTTAAACTATTTTTGCCCTCATGAAAGAAGTAGTAATAGTCTCCGCAGTGCGCACACCAATTGGTAGCTTTGGCGGAGCATTGTCATCTATATCAGCAACCCAGTTAGGAGCCATCGCAATCAAAGAAGCTGTAAAGCGTGCCGGGATAAAACCGGAGCAGGTGCAGGAAGTATATATGGGAAATGTGCTGCAGGCAAATGTGGGTCAGGCTCCCGCTACACAAGCTGCAACTTTTGCGGGTTTGCCCAATAATATTCCCAGCACTACAATAAACAAAGTATGCGCTTCAGGTATGAAAGCAATTATGTTTGGTGCTCAATCCATCATGTGTGGTGATAACGATATAGTGGTTGCCGGTGGAATGGAAAACATGAGCGCTGTTCCCTATTATCTTGATAAAGCGCGTAACGGTTATCGCTTAGGTCATGGGCAGATGATTGATGGCTTGGTTAAAGATGGCTTGTGGGATGTTTATAAAGATTATCACATGGGTAATGCGGCTGAGCTATGTGCAACGGATTGCAAGATAACCCGTGAGGAGCAGGATGCTTATGCCATTGAATCTTACAAACGTTCGCAGGCAGCTTATGCAAAAGGTTCATTTAAAGAGGAGATTGTACCTGTAAATATTCCGCAGCGTGGTAAGGATGATCTGATAGTGAGTGAAGACGAAGAATTCCGCAAAGTTGATTTTAATAAAGTGCCCACCTTAAAACCAGTGTTTGTTAAAGATGGAACTGTTACTGCTGCCAATGCAAGCACATTAAATGACGGTGCAGCTGCATTAGTGTTGATGAGTGCAGAAAAGGCAAAAGAACTGGGCTTGAAACCACTTGCAACCATTGTTAGCTATGCTGATGCACAACAGGCGCCTGAACTTTTTACTACTGCTCCTTCAAAAGCATTGCCGAGGGCAGTGGAGAAGGCAGGCTTAACTTTAAAAGATCTGGAATACATAGAAATCAACGAAGCATTTTCAGCAGTGGCAGTAGCCAATAATAAATTAATGAGTCTTGATCCTTCTAAAGTAAACGTAAACGGAGGCGCTGTTTCATTAGGTCATCCATTGGGCTGTTCAGGAGCAAGGATTATTGTTACTTTGATTAACGTGCTTAAGCAGAACAAAGCAAAGATTGGCGGTGCAGGCATCTGCAACGGTGGCGGAGGAGCGAGTGCAATGATTATAAAATTGAATTAATAATTAAGAATAAAGGATGTGTGGATATATGGATTTAAGATGTAAAGATTGAAATCCCAAATCCCAAATCCATAAATCCCAAATCACTTTCATGCCCGGTATCTGTCATCTCAGCTTAGTACCCATGCGAAAAGAACCCGCTCATCGCAGCGAGCTTGTTAACCAATTATTATTTGGTGAATGCTTTGAACAGATTGAACAAAATGGTGAGTGGCTCAATATCCGTTCAGCCCATGATAATTACGAAGGCTGGATCCATCAGTCGCAGCAAACACCTTTAACACTTCCTGAATACAGTGAGCTGAAACGCGGCAAGCCATTCCTCACTTACGATCTTGTTCAGATTCTCATCAATCAAAACAGTATTTATTCCATCCTGCTTGGCAGCACTTTACCCTGGTATTGGGGTAACACCTGCCGGATTGGTTCCAATAGTTATGTGTTTGATGGCAATGCACACTTGCCTGATTTATCTGGCGGAACAAAAACCATTATTGAGAATGCATACATGTACCTGAATGCGCCTTACCTCTGGGGTGGCAGGTCTCCTTTTGGTATTGATTGTTCAGGACTCACTCAAATGGCTTTTAAAATGTGCGGCATTTATATCAAACGTGATGCATGGATGCAGGCAGAACAGGGAGGAACTGTGCATTTGCTGGATGAAGCACAGGCAGGCGATCTTGCATTTTTTGATAATGAAGAAGGAAACATTACCCACGTTGGAATTATTTCCGGTAAGAATAAAATTATACACGCCTCAGGTAGCGTTCGTGTTGATACCATTGACCATCATGGGATTTTTAATAATCAAACAAGAAAATATACGCACAACCTGCGTCTTATTAAAAGAATGATTTAAAATGGTTTTAGTACTCAGCAGCATTTATTTTAGTTATTGGTTTATTGGTTTGTAGTTTCAGTTTTTCAGTTTTCAGTTTTAGTTTTACAGTTATTTAGTCATCGTAAATTATGGCAACCGGGTTAGATAATCTTTGGATTTATAAATTAGCAGAAGACCTTGAAATTAAAGTTCACGAGATCACAAAGAAGTTTCCAAAAGATGAAATTTTCAGGAGTGTTGATCAATTAAGGCGTTCTTCCGCATCAGCGTCTAATAATATAGCAGAAAGCTATCACAAAAAATCAATTAAAGAAAAAGAGAGATTTCTTACTATATCTAAAGGAGAAGCAGAAGAAACCAAAAGAAATATTCTGAAATCAGCGCGCAAAAAATTTATTTCAGATGATATTGCTAATGAAATTGCAGGACAATATACCTCTCTTCTTAAAGGAACAAATGCCTACATCCGCTTTCTTAAATTAAATGATTTGCAGAACCAAAAACCAATGCAACCATAACCGAAAACTATATAACCATAACCAATAACAAAAAACCAATAACTGAAAATTAGCACTGAACATGTATCTATTACCTAATTTTACTGCTGAGTAGCAACAAAATGGCTAGCCGTATTATCCAGATTTGCACAAAAATTATTTTTAAGGTTCATTCATTTCACCAAATAATTTTGATAAGCTGATTTAATAAGATTACTTTCAGCCCTCCTAAATCTATTCTCATGAAAAATATTCTTGCCGTTTGCCTGTTGGTATTAATTATTCCATCAACAGAGTCATTTTGCCAAATCCCTTCCTCTTTAGTAAGCGATGTACAGGTTACATTACTGACGGATGCACATTTAAAAGCAGTGCGTATCTGCAAAGATCCCATTACAACAGATTTGTTTTATAATACAACCAGTGGTGAGATTTATCGTATTTACCAGCCCACAGGTTTTCCGGCTTACGATACTTTGGTATATACTGTAGCCGATCATGGAGTGCATTATGTTCAGGGATTTGTTATTCACGACAGTACTTTTTATTTAGCAGGTAATCTTAACATATCACAACCAACATCGCAGGGAATAATCGCTCGTGGTAGGTTACAGCCCAATGGAACAAGATTATGGGATACCGTTGCTATAAGCGCACCTTATGCCCAGGCCGGAATGTTTGATCATCGCTTCAGTGGCTTAGTTATTAATCCTGCAGGAGATACTTTGATTGTTTGCAGCGGTACTCGAACAGATCATGGAGAATTAAGTACCAGGAACGGTATGTTTCCCGGTATGCGTGATGAACCTATAACCGCTAAATTGCTCGTCATTCCAACTGCTTATAAAGATTCAATTATTCCGAATGACTCAGCAGCATTGATTAACCAGGGTTATCTGTATGCATCCGGAGTTCGCAATTTCTTTGACATGGCTTATGCAGCCAATGGAGACCTTTTTGCAACTGAAAATTCAGGTGACCGTGATCACAATGAAGAACTGAACTGGGTGCAACAAGGTCATCATTACGGTTTCCCTTGGGTGATGGGAGATGAACCAAATCCTATGCAATTTCCGGGTTATGATCCTTCAACCGATTTAATGATCAATCATAATTCACTTGCTTGGAACAATGGTAAATTTTATAACGACTCCGCTTTTCCACTCCCTCCACCGGGAATTACCTTTGATGCAGGCGTTCAGAATTTAGGTCCGGATGCTGATAAGTTACGCGATCCGGCAACGGGTTCTGTGTTGGATGCCAGTGATGGAGGCATTGACTTTCATACTTTCACTGCTCACCGTTCACCGCTGGGTCTGGTGTTTGATAATGATAATGACTTTGGTGCTAACTATACTGGTGATGCATTTATGTTAAGCTACACTAAAGGCGGTGATTCTACCGGAACTGTAGGCACAGGCATGGGACCTTTTGTGGATCCCAGTGAAGACCTTCTGCATCTGCATTTATCAAAAGTTGGCGGTGTGTACCAGGCAACAGTAAATAGAATTGTCCATAACTTCAGGCATCCGGTGGACGGAGTAAGAGATGATAACAAAATTTATGTGTTAGAAAATGCTTTCAGTGTTAATCCTCAACCTCCTCATATTTATGTAGTTACATTTCCACCTAATGTAGTTACTTTAAGTGAAAACCAAGTCAGTTCACTGCGTGTTTATCCTAATCCTTTTAAAGAAAATTTATACGTTCAACAGGATAAAAACAAAATGAATGTGGAGGAAATAAAAATTCTTGACCTGACAGGCCGGATAATTCAT
>JANLUX010000166.1:0-3655 GCA_031363705.1 Bacteroidota bacterium | reverse complement strand
TTGCGAGGAAGTGAATTTCTCAACACGATTGCCTCTGAACAATTGACTGCTGAAATAAATGCAAACTTCAGGTATCAAGATATCGCCCGCAGCTAATTCAATAGTTGTAATCAAATTTCTTTTTGCGTCTGTTCTTATTGCACCAAGTGGTAATTGTGAACCCGTAAAAATTACAGGTTTGGCAAGATTTTCCAACATAAAGCTTAATGCAGAAGCAGAGTAAGCCATCGTATCAGTTCCATGCAGGATGACAAAGCCATCATAATCCTTGTATTTTTTTTCTATCAGTGTTGCAAGTTCAATCCAGAATTGTGGTGTTACGTTAGAGCTGTCAATCAACTCTTCAAAAGCATGATGATGAATAACAGCATTCAGCTTTTTTAATTCAGGCACCTGTTCATTGATCTTTTGAAAATCAAAGGGACGCAACACACCTTTGTAATCATGATGCATACCAATTGTTCCACCGGTATAAATGACAAGGATTTTTTTCATGCAGTTACATAGTTTCCTTCATTGCGAGGCACGAAGCAATCTGTTCCATAGCTTCAGATTGCTTCGTACCTCGCAATGACGGTTAATTAAATCTCAAAAAGCTCGATCGCATTTTCACTTGTTCTCTCTGCAACTTCTTCCAGTGAAACATTTTTCACCCAAGCAAGCTTTTCAGCAATCAAAAATAAATAAGCAGGCAAATTGCGTTTACCGCGATGAGGTGTCGGAGGAAGATAAGGTGCATCTGTTTCAAGAACCAAATGCCGGAGATTAATATCTGCTATTGTTTTATCAAGACCTGAATTTTTATAAGTAAGCACGCCACCAATTCCTAAATGAAATCCTAAATCAATAATTGTTTTAGCTTGTTCTGGGGTGCCGGTGAAACAATGAAAAATGCCTTTTAAGTTTTTAAGTTTCAGCGATTGAATGATTTCAATGATTTGTTGTGTTGATTCACGTGAATGGATAACAGCAGGCAAATTAGTTTCTGCAGCCCACTGCAATTGAATCTTCAATGCTTCTTCCTGCTCTTTTACAAATTTTAAATCCCAGTATAAATCCAAACCGATCTCCCCTACTCCATAATAAATTCCTTTTTTTAATTCTGTTTCTACTGTTTTTAATTCTTTGCGAAAATTTTCTTTAACAGAACAAGGATGCAAACCCATCATCGCGAAGCACTGATCTTCGTATTGTTCTGTGAGATGCAACATGGCATCTTTTGAACTGCTGTCAATATTGGGCATCAGAAAATACTGAATACTTTTTTCCTGTGCATCGCGTATTATTTCATCCCTGTCCTCGTTAAATTCCGAAGCGTATAAATGAATGTGCGTATCAATTAATTGCATGGTTGTAAAAATAGCTATTTTGGTTGCCTTGCATTATAAATGAAATTTTTAATTATCCGATTTAGTTCTATTGGTGACATTGTGCTCACCACACCTGTTTTGCGCTGTTTGAAAAAACAATCTGCAAATGCTGAAATACATTTTCTTACCAAAAAAGAATATTCAACTATTGTCACTTCTAATCCTTATGTAGATAAAGTTTATTTAACTGATGGTTCACTTACTGATGTGCTTGCTGATCTGAAGAAAGAAAATTATGATTTCGTTATAGATCTTCACCGTAATCTCCGCTCACTGAAAGTAAAATTATCATTGAGAAAAAAATCATTTTCTTTTGACAAAATTAATTTAGAGAAATGGCTGATTGTAAATTTTGGAATTAACCGTTTGCCTGAACTCCATATCGTTGACCGTTATTTTGAAACAGTAAAAAATTGGAATGTGCACAATGATGGTGAAGGTTTGGATTTTTTTATTCGTAACGAAGATGAGATAAACCTTGAGCAACTTCCTGCAACACATCAACATGGATATATCGGAATAGCCATTGGCGCAAAGCATAACACCAAAATATTACCACTGCAAAAATTAATTACATTATGCAAAACAATTCAACATCCGATAATATTGTTAGGGGGAAAAGAAGATGCAGCACGAGGTGAACAAATTACTGCTGCAGTTGGAATAACAATTTATAATGCGTGTGGAAAATATAATTTAGGTCAATCAGCTTCAATTGTAAAACAAGCTGCTGTAATTATTACACACGACACCGGACTAATGCACATTGCTGCTGCATTTAAAAAAAGAATCGTTTCCATTTGGGGAAATACAATCCCTGAATTCGGAATGTATCCATATCTGCCTGAATCATTTCAGCAAGGTTCAGCAATAATTGAAATAAATAATTTGCCGTGCAGACCCTGCTCAAAAATCGGCTATGAAAGATGTCCGCTTGGTCATTTTAACTGCATGAATAAAATTGACCTATCAGAGATTTCAGGTATTGTGCAAAATTTACTGAAATAATTTTTTCACATCAATTCTCACCCGGTTTCTTTCTTTTTTGAAAACGGCTGGGATGTTCGGTCGTCACTTTATCTATTCTTTTTTCTACAGCTTGCCTTTGTTTCGTGATCTTATGTTTGTCATCAATAGAACGGGAGGTTTGCAAATTTTTTTCCCTCTGGGTAATTTTTGCCAGCTTAGTATAGTCATCATTAAGCTTAACCAGTTCTTTCTCACTCAAATCTTCCACACTCACAATTCTATTACTCGCATTGTTAGAGGCAGCAACCAGTTCATTTAATTTTATCTGAATTGCAAGTGCATCTTTGTTCTGGGTTTTCTGAATGAGGAACACCATCAAAAAGGTTACAATGGTAGTACCTGTATTAATCACCAATTGCCAGGTATCAGAATAATTGAAAATAGGTCCGGTTATAACCCATCCTAAAATAACAATACATGCCAATACAAATGCAGTGTTTGTTCCAGTTGCTTTTGTTGCTTTGATCGCAAACTTTTCAAACCAGCCTGGTTTTGATTCTTGTGTCTTCATATTTTTTGTAATTTTTTACAAGATGTTTCTAATACAAAAACGTACCAATAGTTAAATAATTCAATCAATGATGAGGATCAAATAATCTATTGCGTATGTTTTTTGTCTTTTAAATCCTTAACGAGGAAAAACATAATAACCGGCAATATTAAAACAACAATCAGACTCAGCCAATCCATTTTCCCTATTTCATTCCAACCATCAATCAAACCGGAGCCATGACTGTAAAATTGCTGAACAAGAAGAAGCAGAAAACAATAAATAAACCATGCAGGTCGCTTTAGCATTCCGTAAACGCAAATAAAATTGATAATCACAAATAAAATATTTCTTGCTGCTGATGATCCCGATTCATCGGGATGAACCTTAAAAAATACAGCAGCCATATGATAGCTAGCGGTGACAGCAAATAAAAAAGCGAATAGAATAAAAAGTTTTTGTGATGATCTGTTAATATGAAAAGCAGGTTTAAGCAACTCTTTTAAAATTCAAATTTACTTCATATCCGAGCTGCTTAAGCATGTTTTCACAATCCTGAAATGTCAAACCAAATGATTTTACGTCCGAAATTCCAAGTTGGGCAACAATGTCTCTGCAAAGTTTGTTCTCAAAATTTTCAGTCATAATAGAAGTTTCAGCCCAATCAACCAATTGAGCAGGAGTAATTGAATGTTTTAAATACTCCTGAATTTTTTCAGCTATTTGATTTCTCAATATCATTATTTTAATTGAATATAAAGATGTC
>JANLUX010000106.1:0-12234 GCA_031363705.1 Bacteroidota bacterium | reverse complement strand
CATTTCGGGTATTTTGTTCCCGCGTGTTTCTTGTATCTTCATCATGACGGTTTCGACTTTCACCTGTTCTGTCTTTTGGATTGTTTTTCATAAGATTTAATTTTTAAATGTTATAATATTTTTTTGTGAGACCAGCTCCTTATTCAATGAAAAATAAACGTGCCATCAATTATTTAGGAAAATGCATTTATAAAAAAAACGCAGCGGGAAAGTTATTACACATTCCTGCTGCGTATTGTAAGAAAGCATTTACGGATGCTTAATCTTTTTATGATGGACACCTTAACAGGTGGGAACATAATATTATTATAAAAATATATGCCAGTAACCGTTTTACTGAATTTCCAAATTATCTAAAAACAAAAATCAGCTATTTAACTTTTAAATCCTATAGATCCTTTTGTAGTCAGGCCGAATTCTCTTTCTTCGAGATGAAAAATATCTGCAAGCGTCATTTCTTTATCAGGACAAAATTTATATCCGAGACTCTTACAAAGCGCCTGTGTTTTTTCAATTGAAAGTTCTTTGAAATAATAACTTGCAATCAGTCTTCCTCTGCGTAGCAAAGCGGGATCAAATTCCCTCACATCTTTATTGAAAGTGCAAATGATCTGTACATGGAAAAAATCAGATAACAATCCATCAGAAAGATTAAGCAGGTTGGCTATCACATGATCCTCATCTGTGCTTCGCTTCTTTAAAATGGAATCAGCATCTTCTAAAATCAGTATAGAGTTTTTGTAATCATTCAGCAAGGTTAAAAATTCAGGTGTTCCTATTTTATGTGCGAGGCTTGCTGGTACAAAAAGTTTTTGCTTTGAAGTGTGTGATGACAGATAACGGATATAAGTAGTTTTACCCGTACCTGATTTTCCATAAAGAATTACCAATCCTTTGTCGTCATCTTTATTAAGACGGCTTATTAAAACATCATTGATCGGTAATAAATCATCATTATAATGCAATTCTAAATTATGTAGCGAGGTGTGTAAGTTCATGCTTACAAAATCAAGGCGGTTGTCAGCATTCTGCATCAGCAAACGCACTTCACGCTTCTCTGATTCCGTTTCCATATAGCATTCTTTCACAATGCTTAACATACCCTGCAAATCTTCGTTACCTACCGAATCAGAATAATAAAGCTGTGCATCATTACTGTTTCCAAATTCCCAGGGAGGAAAACAGAGCATCAGCTCATTGGAAAGAATATATGCGCTTACACCAGGCAAAGGTTTTTTGTTATCTATGGAATGAATATGCGTTTCGAACACAGCAGAATCCGTTAAATTATAACGCTCTGAAAGCATATTGATTAACTTAGGTTTGTTAATATCCTTGCACCAATGCCTGTGAGGGAATTTATTATAAAGCTTATAGTAATAGACATAAGGGTTGAAAAACTGCTGGTTGCCAAACATAGGTGACAAGTCAGCCTGTTGCTGCAATGCTTTAAAATCTTTATCTGGTTCTGATTTTTTCATTTAAAATAATAATGCAAATCTATTGAGATAAATTTTAATGCCGATAAAAATAAAAATGCTGATATTTTAAATAATCATTGTAAATCAGAGTAATTAAATTTTCAGAAGAATTACGAGCAAAAAAACACATATTAACTTTAAATAGTTTATGGATTTGATAGCAAACTATTATTACTTTTGTTAATCCTTCTAAATTAGAGTAATGATATTGCTAAAAAATATTTTCTTGGCAGAAGACGATAGTGACGATCAGTTTTTGTTTACCGATGCTTTAAATGAAATTGATTCATCCATCAAATGTCAGATTGCCAATAATGGAAAGGAAACCGTTGAAGCGCTCACCAAACTGGAAGTGTTACCTGATGTAATATTTCTTGATCTGAATATGCCTTATATGAATGGTTTTGAATGCCTGAGTAAATTAAAGAATGATGTGCGGTTATCTCAGTTACCGGTAGTGATTTTTACTACTTCACAAAATCCTGCTGATGTGGAAGCTACACATCAGTTAGGTGCAAACGTTTTTCTTTCCAAGCCTGCAAAGTTTGCTGATCTTAAAGCCAAGCTTCAGCGAATTCTGAGTATTGATTTTAAAGCAAAGGATCAGATGATCGGGCATCTGGCTCAATATTCCGTTTAAGAACTTTTTTTACGTTATGATTATCTGAAAAGTCTGTTTGACTTCTTCACTTCATTATTGAATTTAAAAATTACCTTCAATTCAATAACCTATTTTTGCTTTTTCACATGCCCGTTTCCCTCGAAGAAATAAAATATCCTATCAAACAGGAGATGCAGCTTTTTGAGCAGAAGTTTCGCACTGCCATGCAAAGTTCTGTTCCGTTGTTAGATCGCATCATGCATTACATTGTAAAACGAAAAGGAAAACAAATGCGACCGATGTTTGTTTTTCTTTCTGCCGGCATGTGTGGTGGAATTACTGAAAGCACTTATCGTGCTGCCTCATTAATTGAATTATTACATACAGCCACCTTGGTGCATGATGATGTGGTGGATGACAGCAATCTGCGCAGAGGTTTTTTTTCTATCAATGCATTATGGAAAAATAAAATAGCGGTGCTGGTGGGTGATTATCTTTTATCAAGAGGATTGTTATTAAGTGTTGAGCACGAAGAATTTGAATTGCTGAAGATTGTTTCCACCTCCGTGCGTAAAATGAGTGAAGGTGAACTTTTGCAGATTGAAAAAGCGCGGAGAATGGATATTACAGAAGAAGTATATTTTGAAATCATCACCAATAAAACAGCTTCATTAATTGCTTCATGTTGTGCAACAGGTGCTGCTTCGGCTTCGATGCCAAAAGAAAAAATAGATCAGATGCAGAAATTTGGTGAACTATCCGGCATTGCATTTCAGATAAAAGATGACTTATTGGATTATGAAAGCACATTAAAAACCGGTAAGCCTTCAGGCATTGACATCAAAGAACACAAAATGACTTTACCGGTAATTTATACTTTGCAGCGATGCGACAGTTCAACCAAAAAATTTATTATCAACACGATTAAAAATGATAGTGAGCATAAAGAAAAGGTAAATAAAGTGGTTAACTTAGTCATAGAAACAGGTGGCGTTAATTATGCAAAAGAAAAAATGAATGAGTATCGCATTCGGGCGAATGATTTACTTCAGTTGTTTCCTGATAATGCTTATCGCAAATCGCTGCAGGATTTGATACAATATACAATTGAACGTGAGAAATAAAAATATCAACGAATTACGAATAATAAAAACGAATGTACGAATGGATTACTTCTGCCATTCGCATATTCGTACAAAATTCGTAATTCGTTGGTATAAACCTCATCATGATATCTAATCAAACAAAGCAAACTATTCTCGAAGCTTCACGTATTGAAGAAGTGGTTGGAGATTTTGTGTCGTTGAAAAAACGCGGTTCTAATTTGCTTGGCTTATGTCCTTTTCACAATGAGAAAACTCCTTCGTTTACTGTTTCACCTGCCAAAGGGTTTTTTAAATGTTTTGGATGTGGCAAAGCCGGTGACTCTGTTACCTTCATCATGGAACATGAGCATCTTACTTTTCCTGAGTCGTTACGTTACCTTGCCAATAAATATCATATTGAAATTGAAGAGACGGTTCCGACAGCTGAAATTTTAGAAGAACAAAGCATTCGCGAAAGTTTATTTATCGTTTCTGCTTTTGCACAGCGATATTATGCTGAACAACTTTGGAAATCAGAATCAGGTAAAGCAATTGGATTGAGTTATTTCAGGGAGAGGGGATTTACTGAGGAAATCATCAATAAATTTCAGTTAGGTTATGCGCCTGATCAATGGGCTTCCATGAGTACAGCTGCATTGGCAGAAGGATATAAAATGGAGTTCCTGGAAAAAACAGGACTCATCATCAATCAGGATGGAAAACAATATGATCGCTTTCGAGGACGTGTGATGTTTCCTATACACAATGTTACAGGTCGCGTGGTTGGTTTTGGTGCACGCATTTTAAAAACTGATCCGAAGAGTCCGAAGTATCTTAACTCACCTGAGACGGATATTTATCAGAAGAGCAAAATACTGTATGGCATTTCATTCGCCAAAAAAGAAATCATTCAACAGGATTTATGTTACCTGGTTGAAGGTTACACTGATGTTATTTCATTACACCAGGCAGGAATTGAAAATGTGGTAGCAAGCAGCGGAACAGCCTTAACCGTAGATCAGATCCGGTTGATCAGCCGCTATTCAAAAAATGTAACTGTATTATATGATGGTGATCCGGCTGGAATCAAAGCTTCGTTACGTGGAATTGATTTGATACTGGAAGAAGGTTTGAATGTTCGTGTTTTATTATTTCCTGACGGAGAGGATCCTGATTCCTTCTCGCGAAAAGTTTCTACAGTTGAGTTAAAGGAATTTTTGCAAAAGAATGCTGTTGATTTTATCAGCTTCAAAACAAAATTATTGCTGGAAGAAGCCGCAAATGATCCAATAAAAAAAGCGGCACTTATCAAAGACATCGTAAATACTGTAGCAAAAGTTCCTGATGCGATAACACGTTCTGCTTACACCCGTCAGACAGCAATGCTGATGGAAATAAGCGAACAGATTTTAATACAGGAAATAAATAAGCTGATCAGAAAATCTGCAGGTAAAACAAATGCCGAAAATTTTACACAAACCGAATTGTCGGATGATGAAACGCTGATTGCAGAAAAACAGGAAGATATTTCAGAAGAATTCAGTACGGTGATACAGGAACAGGAAATTATCCGCATACTTTTAAATTATGCTGATCGCCCTTTTTCAATTCCTGATCCCAATGGTGAAACACCTGATTCAATAATAGTGATGCCGGTAAGCCGTTTTGTGATCAATGAATTGTTGACTGATGGAATCCATTTCACGGATGAGAAACTTGCCGGATTACTTGCCGAATTTACTTCTTTAGACGAGCAGCAAAAATTATTTGAGCAACAGGAATTCATTCAGCATCTGAACACGGAATTGAAATCTGTTGCTATTAGCGTACTCACACATCCTCATGAATTATCACCCAACTGGGAAGCACATGGCATCATTGTAAAAACTGAATTGCAAAATTTTCAGAAAGCTGTGATTGATCCGGTAATGTATCTGAAGAAAAAACAGATTCTGAAAATGAAAAAAGAAAACCAGGAATTAATTCGTGAGCAGGAAATTCAAGGCAATGCTGTTGACGAATTACTGGAGAAAGAAAAAATTTTATTTCAACTTCAGGCGGAGATAAATAAATACACAAATACGGTGATACAGAAATAATTTTCAAACCAAATACCTTTACTTATCTTTGGCGTTAGTAAACCATTTGTATGATAATATCCTTTGGCTCTAAAAGCACAGAAGCGAACTGGAATGGAGAAAGAGTCAAAGACTTGCCATTAGAAACTCAAAACATTGGCAGGAGAAAACTCAGGATGCTTAATAACTCTCAGAATATTTCTGATTTAAGAATTCCTCCTTCAAACAGATTAGAGAAATTAACAGGAAATTTAAAAGAGTATTACAGCATACGCATAAACCTGCAATGGCGAATTATTTTTCAATGGTCCAATGGAAATGCATCAAAAGTTGAAATAATAGATTATCATTAAAATGAAAAAACTCAACAATATTCATCCGGGAGAAATTTTACAAGAAGAATTTCTTACTCCTTTAAATATTACTGCTTATAAGCTTTCAAAAGATATTGGAATTCCTCAAACAAGAATATCAGAGATTTTGAAAGGCAACAGGCGTATTACTGCAGATACTGCCTTGCGCCTAAGCCGTTATTTTGGCAACTCTCCTAAATTCTGGTTGGGCATTCAAGACGATTATGATATTGAAGCTGAAAGCACATCAAAGGAAAAGGTTTTTGAAAATATTACACGGTACCGGAGTAACGCAGCATAAATATTTTTTCAGAACTTTTACCTTCTACCTTTGCCGCTTTAATTTTCAAGTGTGAATTCTGCATCAAACAAATACATTATCTACTGGCTACTAACCGGCTGCTTATTAGTTTTTGCAATGGTGATAGTGGGTGGAATTACAAGACTAACAGGATCCGGCTTATCCATTACCGAATGGAAAGTGGTGACTGGAACCATTCCACCGCTTAATGAAGCACAATGGAACGAGGCATTTGAAAAATACAAACAGATTCCGCAATTCAAATTAGTGAATGCAGATTTTACATTGCATGATTTTAAATTTATTTATTTCTGGGAATACATACATCGTTTAATTGGTCGGTTGATCGGCATCGTTTTTATCATTCCGTTTTTTTATTTTCTTGCGAAAAAACAAATTGATAAATCGTTATTACCAAAACTCATCATCATGTTCTTGCTTGGAGCATGGCAAGGTTTCCTCGGCTGGTACATGGTAAAAAGCGGTTTGACAGAAAATATACGGGTAAGTCATCTCCGCCTTGCGTTACATCTTATTAATGCCTTCATCACCTTTGGTTATATTTTTTGGGTTGCACTTGGATTAATATTTCCTGCTAGAAAAAACAAAATTGTTACTCCAATAAAATTCCAACATTTATCATGGAGCTTATTAATTGTTGTTACCATACAAATTATTTACGGTGCATTTGTTGCCGGAACAAAAGCAGGATATGTTTATAATACTTATCCGAAAATGGGAGATGAATGGATTGCTTCTTCTATAAGTTTTACTTTACAAAAAGATGGCTTAAGTAGTTTAGTAAATAATCTTGCATCCGTTCAGTTTATACATCGCTGGTTTGCATTCCTAGTGATGGGCTTAGTCATTTACATTTTTTATCTGGCTCGTAAATACACAGTTACTTTGTATCAACAAAATGCAGTCAGACATTGTGTTTATGCCGTTATACTTCAGATTATTTTGGGAATATTTACTTTGCTTTATGCGGTGCCTGTTTGGTTAGGTATCATACACCAGGTTGGTGCATTCATCTTATTTGCAAGTGTAATTTATCTGCTGTTTCGATTTCGAAGTGACGTTATTCAGGAGCAAACTATTTAAACATGAAACTCACAAATTTGATTACAAGCTCAGGTAATTTAAAAGATAAAAACAATTACACTTCTATCCAAACTTTTGCCGGTTCCCAAGTTGCCTGCAACTATTTGACAAGTTTCCTCCTGAATGACGAAACGAAATTTCAAACTTCAATCATTAATCTTTAAAACTTTTCATGTCACATATAAATTACGATATAAAAAAAGTTGCATCCATTGTAAATGGGGAGTTGTTGTGTTATGACAATGAGCATGTAACTATTTCACAACTGATCACTGATAGCCGCAAAGTCGTTAACCAGGAAATATCCTTGTTCTTTGCAATACAGGGTGACAGGCGCGATGGTCATGAGTTTATTTCTGATTTGATTCAGGCTGGCGTTCACAATTTTGTAATCAGTAAACGCGAATTTATCCCATCCAATGCAAATGCAAACTTTATTGTGGTTGCTGAACCATTGGTTGCTATGCAGCAGCTTGCTCAATCACATCGCGAGCAATATCATATTCCAGTAATTGGTATCACCGGCAGCAATGGCAAAACAATTGTTAAAGAATGGTTGTACCAATTATTGCGTGAGGATCATCACATCGTACGCAGTCCTAAGAGTTATAATTCGCAGATTGGTGTTCCGCTTTCTGTGTGGCAGATACAACAGGAAGACAACATGGGTTTGTTTGAAGCAGGTATTTCGTTACCCGGTGAAATGCAAAACCTTGAACGTATGATTCAGCCCACCATTGGCATTTTCACAAACATTGGTCAGGCACATGATGAAAATTTTGCTTCAACACAAGATAAGATTCTTGAGAAATTAAAATTATTTATCAATTGCAGTAAACTTTTTTATTGCAAAGATTATTTAACCATCCATGAAATAATTCAGGAAGGCAATTTTTTGCCGGAGAAACTTTCTTATTTCACCTGGTCGCGCAAAGCCAAAGCTGATCTGCAGATTGGTCGCATTGCAAAACAGGAACATGAAACAGAGATACAGGGAATTTATCAGAATCATTTTATCAATATCAGGATTCCTTTTACGGATGAGGCATCCATTGAAAACGCAATTAACTGCTGGGCATTGATGCTTTACCTGGATTATGAAAATGAAACCATTGCACAACGCATGGAGATGCTCAGTCCTGTGGCTATGCGTTTGGAGATGAAAGAAGGAATCAATAACTGCATTATCATCAACGACAGTTATAATTCTGACATTGGTTCACTCACCATCGCTTTGGATTTTATCAATCAGCAAAAGCAATACAACAAGCGTACTGTTATTTTAAGTGACATATTGCAAAGCGGAAAAAACGAACGACAACTCTACGAAGAAGTTGCTGCCTTATTAATGCGAAAAAATGTGCAGCGGCTGATTGCTATTGGTTCAGCAATTACACGTCAGCAGGATTTATTTTCTATTGAGAAAAAGTTTTATAACACAACAGATGATTTTTTGCGTGAATACAATTACAGCTGGTTTAACAATGAAACTATTCTGATAAAAGGTGCACGTGCATTTGGATTTGAACGCATCAGCAAAGCATTACAGCAGAAGGCACACGAAACTGTTTTGGAAATTAATCTGAATGCTGTGGTGCACAACCTTAATTTATTCCGGTCACGGTTAAAGCCGGAAACAAAAATGATGGCAATGGTAAAAGCGTTTGCTTATGGCAGTGGAAGTTTTGAAATTGCAAACACTTTACAGTTTCACCGTGTTGATTATCTCGCTGTTGCTTATGCAGATGAAGGAGTTGAGTTACGCAAAGCAGGAATCACTTTACCCATCATGGTGATGAATCCTGAAGAGCAAAGTTTTGATGCAATGATCAGCTATAAACTTGAACCTGAGCTTTACAATTTCAAAGTGCTGAATCATTTTACAGATGCTTTGAAAAGAAGAGCGGATGAATTAAGCGGTGCGCGTTTCCAGGTTCACATAGAACTTGAAACAGGAATGCGAAGACTCGGCTTTGAAGAAGATGAGCTGAATGAATTAGTGATGCGCATTAAAAATAATAAGTTTATCAAAATTGCTTCAGTTTTTTCTCATCTGGTTGCAAGTGATGAAGCAGCGCATGATGCATTTACGCAAAAACAAATTATTTTATTCAAACAAATGAGCGAACGCATCACTCAGCATTTTAATTATCCTGTGCTTCGCCACATATTAAATTCTTCCGGCATTATCCGTTTTCCTGATGCGCAATTTGAGATGGTACGCCTGGGAATCGGTTTGCATGGCATTGCATCCACTGCTAATGAACAACGCCAGTTGCAGATGGTGTCAACACTTAAAACAACTGTTTCGCAAATAAAACATTTGCATGCAGGGGATACGATTGGTTACAGCAGAAAAGGAATTGCAAAAAAAGAAATGACCATTGCAACTGTTGGAATTGGTTATGCGGATGGATTAAACAGAAGACTGGGAAATGGCGTTGGAAAAATGCTTGTGATGGGACAACTCGCACCTATTGTCGGGAATATCTGCATGGACATGACCATGATTGACATTACCGGGATTCCAGCGAGAGAAGGAACAGAAGTAGTTATTTTCGGGCAGGATTATACGATCATGGAACTTGCCAAACAAATGGAAACAATTCCTTACGAAGTATTAACCAGCATTTCTTCGAGGGTAAAACGTGTTTATTACCATGAATGAGAGTTTAAATCTTAGAGTTTAAGGTTTAAGGTTCAAAGTTGCATTCGGGCTCGTCATTCAGGAGGAAACCTGTCATATATGAAACACTAAAGCATGATAACGCATAAAAGTTTTTTGAAAGTCAAAAGCCTGTTATCTTTCAAACAAGCTTTCTACGGGAAACAAACTTCCCGCATCTATATGACAGGTTTCCTTCTGAATGATGTCACGTTTACTTGTTTACGAAAACCGGACAGGTTTCCCACTCTGAATGATCACTTTGGAATTTTAAATCTTTTAAACATTGCCAAAAAATAAATACATACCCGGCCATCATCTGACACTACTTCACAGCGGCACTGAATACTTTTCAGAATTACAAACTGTAATTGATTCCGCAAATAAACTATTGCATTTGCAGGTTTATATTTTTGATGAGGATACTACAGGAAAAAAAATTATTGAATCATTAAAAGCTGCTGCTAAACGTGGTGTTAGCGTTTATGTAATGGTAGATGCTTTTGGCTCTGATTTATCACGCAGGTGTTTACGTGAATTTAAAACCAACGGAATACGCTTTCGTTATTTTTCTCCTTTTCCTTTTTCAGGATTAACACAAAGCGGAAGAAGATTACATCACAAAATATGTGTAGCTGATAACTCAGTTGCATTGATTGGTGGAATTAACATTGCAGATAAATACAGCGGAGTGAATCAACCTAAACCATGGTTTGATTATGCAGTAAAAATTGAAGGACCTGTTTGCCCGCACATCACTGCAATATGTGAATCCATCTGGCAACGTAGCTTTCGCAGAAGAAGATCCAAGCCGCAAACTATCTCAGAAAAAGGTACAAGTGCAATACGCATCAGCAGGAATGACTGGCTCAGAAGCAAGAACCAGGTTTCTAACGGATACAAATCCATGTTGCGGTCAGCACAAAAAGAAATTATTGTTGTTGCAAGTTATTTTATTCCATCACGGAGATTATTAAAAATATTAGTGCGTGCTGCATCGGCAGGCAAAACCGTCAGTATTATTTTATCTCGCAAAAGCGATGTTCCTCTTATAAAGGGCGCGACTACTTATCTATATGATAAAATGCTCCGAAGCGGAGTGCATATCTTCGAATACACTGAATCAGTGCTTCATGCTAAAGTTTGTGTGGTGGATGAGCAGTGGTGTACAATAGGTTCGCATAACCTCAATCACCTGAGTGAATTTCTCAGCATCGAAACCAATGTGGATGTAATGGACAAAGAGTTTGCTTCCATGTTCAGAAGAGAATTACTCAATGTTATGCAAAATCAATGCATTGAAATTACTCTGGATGTACATCATAAACAAGGTAACCCGTTACAACGTTTAGGCAGATGGACTTCTTTTAAATTGGTAAGTTGGAGCATGTGGTTGCTTGATGTGGTAAACAGGAAGGATTCGAAGAAATAATCTATCCAAACAACGCACTAAACACTTCTTCCACTTTACTGAAATCAAAACTTGCAGCATTTAGTTCTTTCAATCTTTCGTTATCAAATTTTTTATCTTTGTTATAACTTCTAAAGTTAACGTCTAAGTATAAAAAAATAAAACAATGAACCTTCGTCCTCAATTTATTACTGACATCAAAGGCAAACGAATTTCTGTTGTGCTTTCTATAAAGGAATACGACCAATTAATGGAAGAGCTGGATGAAAAAGAAGATGTCCGATTATATGATGAGGCAAAAAAAACTGATAACGGTGAGCGGATTTTATTTGCTGATTACCTGAAGAAACGCAACTCAAAAAATGACATCGTACACCGTTCAAATAAGCAAAAAAGCAGAAAGGCAGTTAGATAAACTTTCAGACCATATTGCCTTACCAATTTTTAAAGCAATAGAAAAACTTTCGGAAAATCCACGTCCTAATGGATCTATTAAATTGAAAGAACGGGATGGTTACCGAATCCGGGTTGGTAATTACAGAGTTATTTATGAGATTTTTGATAAAGTGCTTCTTGTTGATGTAATTGCAATAGGCGACCGAAAAGAAATTTATGAATAAAACTTTTTGTTCTACCCAAACAACGCACTAAACACTTCTTCCACTTTACTTACGGTTGCAATCTCAATGTCTTTTATTTTTTTTGCCTCGTTGCTTTGAAGATTGTATCTGGAAATAAAAATTTTTTCAAACCCCAAACGTGCTGCTTCGCGGATGCGCTGTTCGATACGATTGATTGGACGTATCTCTCCTGTTAAACCAATTTCTCCTGCAAAACACACAGAGGGAGGAATGGCAATGTCTTCACCGGATGAAAGTATGGCGCTCATGATTGCAAGATCAATTGCGGGATCTTCTACCCGTAATCCACCTGCAATGTTTAAGAAAACATCTTTCATTCCTAATTTAAATCCACAACGCTTTTCCAAAACAGCAAGCAACATATTTAATCTTCTCAAATCAAAACCTGTGGTACTGCGTTGTGGTATTCCATAAACTGCAGTGCTAACTAACGCTTGTGTTTCGATTAGAAAAGGACGCATGCCTTCCATCGTACACGCCACTGCTGTTCCGCTTAAAGTATGATCGCGTTGTG
>JANLUX010000055.1:0-1836 GCA_031363705.1 Bacteroidota bacterium | reverse complement strand
ACTTCGGCAAATGCACCACCAAGATTGGGATCACTGCCGCTGCCCAGTTCATCAATAAAGAATAATGTTTTGCCATTTGCATTCTCCATAAAAAATTTCATGTGAATTAAATGGCTGCTGTAAGTGCTCAATTCAAATTCGATGCTCTGTGTATCACCGATATGAATCATCAGTTGTTTGAAAACACCGAACTCGGAAGAAGGATGAACGGGAACCAGCAAACCACTTTGCACCATCATCTGCAAAAGGCCAACTGTTTTCATAGAAACGGTTTTGCCTCCTGCATTTGGTCCACTAATTAAAAGAATCCGGTTTTTATCATCCAGGTTTAAGGAAACCGGAAATGTTTGTTTGCCCGAACGTTTATTATACAAATACAATAAAGGATGATACGCATTGACTAACTGAACTTTTGCCCGATCTTTTACAATGGGATATTCGGCATTGATATCGATTGCCAATTTGGCCTTGGCCCGAATAAAATCATATTCGCCTATGGATGCATGATACATAGCAAGAAGGGAAGAATAAACAGATAGTTTTTGAGTAAGCTCCCGCAAAATTTTATACACTTCGTTTCGTTCTTCATTTTCTAAAGAATAAATATCATTATTCAAAGTGATGGTTTCTTCCGGTTCGATGAAAGCCGTTTTCCGACTATCACTTTCACCATGAAGGATTCCTTTAACAGTTCTTTTTTGTTCTGCAAAAACTGCCAATACTTTACGTCCGTTCAAAAAACTCTCTTCGATATCAGCCAGAAAACCCTGCTTTTGTAATTTGCTTACAATCTTATCAAATACCCGTCTTAATTCAATCCGCTTCTTATACAAATTCATTCGGATTGATCGCAATGTATCAGAAGCATTGTCCTTAACAGATCCTGTTTCATCTAAAATGAAATCAATCAATTCAATGATTATTTTTTCATAGTAAGTATTTTCAATTATTTTGAATAAAGCAGAGTTTGCTTCTTTTCTTTCCTGATTGAACCACCTGAAAATAGTCTCCATGCTTTCTGCAAGTTTGCGTATTTGCATAAATTCATCGCCACTTAAAACAGCTCCCGGGATACCCAGCATTTTTAATTCCTTCGTAAGATTTAGAATAAAATCATTTGGAAAATAGCTACCGTTACGAATAAGCTGAAAATATTCGTGTGTTTGTTTCAGATCTGTTTCAATAAATTCAAGTTGGGTATGAATTCGAAGGTTCCTTGCTTTCAGTAATGCGTATTCCGAAGTGCAATGTCTTTCCAGTAAGGTTCGTACCTTATCAAATTCCAGTTGACTTTCTGCATTATCGGGAAAAAATTTCATGGTCTGCTATCTTTACTATTATTAGTGAACAAGTACAAAAATCGGATATATTTTATTAAGTCCTCATTATCTTCAAATGGTAAAGAACTATTTTATTACACTTTTAAACAATATGTTAATTGATTTGCATTGTAATTTCACAGACAGGATTTTCAAAGAGATATAACAGAACTTTGATTAAATATTTTTTCCACAGGCATTTAATTCAACAATAATGATCAAGACAAGTTTTTTCTTTACCATATCAGTTTTGTTAACGCTGACTTCCTGTGCACAACCTAAAAAACAAACTGCAAAAATAAAAAAAGCTACTATGGAAAAAAATGAAACAGCATCACAATACGAAACTGCCACTTTCGGTACCGGATGTTTCTGGTGTACAGAGGCTATTTTTGAAGAATTAAAAGGCGTCAAGTCAGCTGTATCAGGGTATTCGGGGGGATTTGTGGAAAATCCTACATATAAAGATGTATGTACCGGCGAAACCGGGCATACGGAATGCATACAGATTGAATAC
>JANLUX010000448.1:0-3112 GCA_031363705.1 Bacteroidota bacterium | reverse complement strand
AATAGTATAAGCGCCTTTCATCGTTATCGTATCGGCAGTATAAGTTTGCAGTTTGATTGCATCAGCACCCATTGAAGCGGCTGCATCCACAATTTCCAAAGCACGTTGCAGTGACTGATTATGATTTCCACTCATTTCAGCAATGATAAATGGCTTGTGATGGATGCCGATGGTATGATGTGCTATTTTAATATCATTCATCACTGGAAGAATTATTTCTGTATAACTTATAACTCGGATAGCCTTTTTCTGAAACAAATTCCTCGTTGGTAAACCCTGCTTTAAGAAAAATATTGTAAGAAGCTATGTTTTCCGTTTTTATATATGCTGTGATTACTGAACCAGGGTTTCTTTCAATATAATCATCACATGCAGTTTTTAACATTTCAACACCGAGTGATTTCCCTCTGAAACTTTCGTCAATTGAAATGCCGATTACAATCTCATTTTCAACTTTATCAATTCTTACCTGACCAACAGGATTACCGGAATCATTGGTAAACAAATAAAATTTACAATCATTAGAATTTAATTTTGTCTGAAACCAACTTATATGATCTTCATAGCTGACCTGTTTTCTATTAAACGAATTGGAACGCACTAAAGGATCGTTAGTCCATTTAAAATACAGATCAATGTCTGATGCGTTTGCCATTCTAAAATGTAATTTTTCGATGACGAGTTCTTGGAATACATTCAACAGGCGCTCCGGAGACCTGGCATCAATCATCTTACTTTGGTTTTTAATAAGCTCATTAAGCATTTCCGTGTCCTGAAATAATTTTTCAAAATTAATTCTTATGTCCTCAATGCTTAATTGGTTCAGGTTTTTAAAGTCAACAGCTGAATTATATTTAATCAACGTTTTCAGAATGCCAAGCTGGTTTTCGGCAGTATAACCAGAAATCAATCCAATGCCTGCAGCACAACATTCCAATGCGATAGTGCTTGCAGGACAAATTGCGACATCGCAGCTTTGTAATAGTTTTTTTAATTCTTTAGCATTAATGTTAAAATGAGCAATGATTTTTACCTGTGTGTTTTTTTTAATTAAATCCTGAATGGTTTGCAGATTCGGATTAATCAAGCCAAGCATAAGATGAATCTCTGTTATTCCTTTAACATTTAATAATGCATGAGTAAATTTTAATGACAGATTATTTATATCACCAGCACCCATGCTGATAAATACTTTTGAGATTGTGTTTACTTTTTTAGTTATCAAAGAAGTTGTTAAAAATTCCTTGCGAAGTAAAATGTAGTTTAAACCAAGAAAAAATTTTGTGTATGGTTCAGCAGAATAATCTGATTTTTGAATATCATCAGCGTGATTAATAATTGCATCGGCTACATGATGCCATGCATGTAAATCATCAATAGCTACTAATTTAGCATTAGAAGCTTTGACAGTTTTTTGGTAATCTGTTTTGAAATTGTAACCATCTAAAACAATAATGTCAAGTGGATTAATATGGGAATAAAAATCAGAAGCATCTTCAGAAAAATTATTTGTATGTGGAAGCACAATTATTTCATTAGTGCTTTCACTGATTTTATTTATTACGCTTTTGTCAGTCTGCTGAATTGCAAATGCAATTGAAAAATCATCTTTGAGCATATCAGCTAAAGCAAGTGAACGCACTACATGTCCCATTCCTAACGAGGCACCACCATCCGCACGAAAAATCACTTTACGATTTTTCATTTAGTAGTTTGTATTTCATTTCTGCAAGTTTCCAATCCGTGTCATTATCTATATCCTGAACCTGCATTTCATCAATGATAATTGCTCCTGAATTTTTTGTAAAAAGTGTTTTGTCTTTTAAAAAAGATTCAACATTAATCCAATAAAACTGACCGGTGTCATGATAAGAAGCAGGTAAATCCTGTGATCGTTTTTCTAAATTTTCAGGAAACATCATTTCGACTTTCTGCGCTTCTGTCATTCGCAAACATCGCTGTATAGGATAACTAAATCGGCACACGGGAAAAACAGTGGTGTAATTATTATTTTTTAATAAGTTATATCCATCTGTTAAAGATTGCTTTGTAATGAATGGAGAAGCAGGGTAGAGGCAACATGCATATTCATATTGCTGATCGTTGTCTTTTAATTGCTGAATGACTTCAATAATCACATCAGCAGTGGTAGCAAAATCATCTGATGTTTTTGCGCTTCTGAAAAATGGAATTGTTGCTCCATATTGTTTTGAGATTTCTGCTATTTCGTTATCATCAGTTGAAACCATTACCTCATCAAACAAACCGGATTGCAATGCAACTTCAATGGAATAGGCGATGATGGGTTTACCATGGAAAAGCTTGATGTTTTTTCGTGGGATTCGTTTACTTCCTCCACGGGCAGGAATGATGGCGAGTTTACTCATTGCAGAAAGAAAAGAAAATTTCAGACATGAAAATCATCATCAACATTTTTTGTAATCAGTTTTCTTAATTCATCAACGGTTAACCACTCCTTGTTTGTACCGGATGAATAATTAAATCCTTCGCTTACTTTTTTTGCATTAAAGTGATTTATAAAATCAATCAATTTCCAATTAGGTACCTGGGGAAGAATTGCATAATATTTTCCCATGTCATAAGTAGAAAACGAATCTGAAGAGGTGATCATTTCTTCGTGCACTTTTTCACCGGGCCGTATACCGACTATGCGATGTTCACAGTCAGGTCCTATTGCCATTGCAAGGTCAGTTATTTTATAGGAAGGGATTTTTGGAACAAACAATTCACCACCCCAGGCATTATCTAAAGCGTGCAGAACCATATCTACTGCTTCAGGAAGCAGTATGTTAAACCGAGTCATAGTAGGATCGGTAATGGGCAACATTTTTTCTTTTCTTTTTTTGAGGAAGAAAGGAATAACCGATCCATTTGATCCCATCACATTACCATAGCGAACCACAGAAAATTTTATCTTCTTATGTCCTTTAATATTATTGGCTGCAATAAATAATTTATCAGAAGCAAGTTTGGTGGCACCATATAGATTAATCGGTGCAGCAGCTTTATCTGTGGATAAAGCAACCACATTATCAACTTCGGATTCAAGACAAGCCATGATGAGATTTTCCGCACCAATGATATTTGTCTT
>JANLUX010000434.1:0-4593 GCA_031363705.1 Bacteroidota bacterium | reverse complement strand
ACATGAAGAAGCTTTTTGTTTCGGCCCTAACTGTTATCCTCCTAACACACCTGTTTCATCAGATCCTGCAATTATTCCTCCGGGAGGATATGATAATACTTTTAAAACAGACCTGTTTTCTCATGGCGAATGCGGAACTTCTTCTGTGCGTTATCATTTTTTTAATCAGAACAATCCGGCTGACACGCTAAACATTGATCTTTCGTATGGCTTTTGCACCGCTGTTGGGGTTAATGAGTTAAGCGAATCATTTGGAGTAAGACCTCCTTCTGTAAATCCTGCAAATACTTATACTTCTTTTAATTATAATTTAAGTGATAATGCCGGCAAAACAAGTATTGTTGTTTATAATATGCTGGGGGCACTGGTAAAAACTGTGCCTATACACCAAAAAAATGGTGCTGTTATTATGAGTACTTCTGAATTGCAAAGCGGAGTTTATTTATGCTCTATTGTAAATAATGGCTCCATAACCAACACTTACAAACTGGTGGTTAGTCATAAGTAATTTTCCAATATTTTTCTTAACTCAAAATAAAAGGGTGCATACATTCAGTGCACCCTTTTATATTTTGAAGACGTGATGTTTGTTGAACCGGAGCACAACAGTTTGAAAAAAAATTTAGTGAAGTACCACAAATGCCTTATGAAATAGATTACCGCCACATTCAATAGCGGCAAAGTAAATACCATTGGCAAAATTCTTAACTGAAAAAATATTTTTTGATTCCTGTGTGGGCAAAGGCATCTTATTGCCTGCAATATCATAAATGGAAATCTTATACTTTTCTAAAGATGTCGTTTTCACATACAACAATTTATCAGCAGGATTTGGATAAAACACAAAGTCATAATTATTAATATCATGCTCGCTAACCAGGGCTGGGATTCCTAACAAACCGGTATAAATTAAATAACCCCTGTTTACCTGGTTCTGTACTGAAGTTCCTGTAATATAACATCCGCTGGCAAATTGATTATTTGTGATAGCAAAACCAATATCCACTGCCATAGAGTCACCAAAATAAGCACGCGCCAATTCATTACCGTTTGAATCAATACGCATCAGCATAACATCAGCTGAATTATTAGCCGGATTCAATGCATAACCAGTTACCAGGTAATTTTCAGGCAAAGGTTCAATCATATCCATACTCGCATCCGTTGAATTGGGAGATCCGTTATAGATATACGACCATTTAATAGTTCCAGCAGTATCAAGCCGTGTTATAGCAGGATCAAAAGAAAAGCTGGTTGCAGTAGCTGATTCACCCACAATAATAATATCACCACTTGAAGTAAAAAAATCGTTTTTACAACCGTTATTATAGATATTAGGTATTTCTAAATCCCATGTCATATTTCCGGTAGAATCAGTATGTATAATAGCATTAGTATAAATACCGGAAGCACGTTGCCGGTCACCTGAAATTATAATATCACCGTTCTGTAAGCTGATAACTGCATCACTAACAGCATTAAAAGCCACATCATATTGCTGATCCCACAGCATACCTCCTGAAGTATCTGTTTTAATAAGATAAAATGAATGACCTGATCCCGATTGGTTTTTTGTATAACCGCTGCTGAGTATTTCACCCTGCAGTGTAAAACTAATCCCCTGCAACGATTCTTCGGTTAAAGGTCTTCCATACACACTTCTCCATATTATATTTCCCGAGGTATCAGTTTTCATAAGTAACCCGTCAGCATTGCCTGTAGAATCAGTCGCAATTCCTGCAAATAGCAAGTGCCCGTCAGGCGTAGTTTTCATTTTAAGAACCTTTTCATTATTGCTCACCGGGTAAGTGATGTGCATAATTTCAGTACCGCTTTTGTCAAACTTATAAAGCTGAATCACGTTGCTGCCGCTTATAATGTTAATACTATTAGCAGCAACTAAAAGGTTGCCCGATACCAGTTGTTCAATTGAAATACCGGTACAGTTATCTGTAGTGTCGCCAAAAATGGTTTCATAATAAGTATTTTGAGCTGGTAATGCTAAGGGAATAAAAAGACTCAGCAGTATAAATTTATTGATTGACATATTACAAAAATAGAAAAAGCACTATACGCTTTCAGTTAATGAACTACTGGCATAAAGGTTTAATGTCCTTTACCTACATGAGAAGAATAACGCTTTTATGTCTGATTGTTTTAAACATTACAATTACAATTGGGCAATCGGTAAATAGTATTGATAATGTTTCATCAGTCTCTCCCGTATTAATTCAGTCAGACAATCCTGATGTTCGAGAAATCCCTGATGCATTGCCTGACACCAATCTCCCCTATGCATTAATAGCAGGTGGCAGCAAAGGTATCGGCTATGGTATTGCTGAAGCCCTTGCAAAACGCAAATACAATTTAATATTGGTTGCACGTGGGCGTGATAGTCTTGTGGCTGCCAAAAACAGGTTAGAAACTGCTTACGGCATTCATGCGGAGATATTGGTTTATGATCTGTCAAAAGAAGAATCAGCAACAGCAATTGCCAACTGGTGTATTGTAAGAAATATCAGATTAAAAATGCTGTGCAACGTAGCAGGACTTGGTGGCAGCAATGACTATTTATCGTTACCCCTGGATTCACTTCGCTATATGGTTCGTCTCAACATTGAATCATGCATGGCGCTTTCCTTATTATTGCTTCCACTACTTGAAAAAAATACACCTGCATACATATTAAACGTGGCAAGTATGGCCGGCTTCGCTCCCATCCCTGCAAAAAACATTTACTCAGCTTCCAAATCTGCTGTTATCTTTTTCAGTTATTCATTACGCTATCAGCTCAAAAAAAAGCATATCAGTGTGAGCTGCCTCAGCCCAGGTCCCGTTTTCACTAAACCCGAAATAATTAAAGACACCAAAGAAAAACTCGGATGGTTCGGTATGCAAATGGCATTAGATCCTCACAAAGTAGGCGAAGTAACAGTACGCAAAACCCTCAAAGGGCGATTGATGATTGTTCCCGGTAAATTAGCTAAACTCTCCTCCATAGTGATAAGAGTGCTTCCGCGCAGATGGGTAGCAGCGTTTTATAGCAACATAGGATAAATTATGTTGGCAGATCTCAATCTCATAATTGATAACTACAAAAAAATTACGTTTTTTAAATCCGCAGGCACATCATTAATAATCTCCATAAAAGGAATTAATTTTACAATAATCTAAACAATACAGAATGGATTATAAAGATTATTATAAAATACTAGGCGTTGACAAGAGCGCTTCACAAGACGAGATTAAGAAAGCATTTCGGAAGCTTGCCGTAAAGTACCATCCTGATAAAAATGCGGGGGATAAAAAAGCTGAAGAAAGGTTTAAAGAAATCAACGAAGCCAATGAAGTGCTGGGCAATGCTGAAAAACGCAAAAAGTATGATGAGTTAGGTGCAAACTGGCAATCTTACCAACAACATGGTGGTGATGCAGGTAATTTTGACTGGAGCAGATGGTCTAACCGGAGCCGGCAAAGGCAACAGCAATTTGACCAGGATGATTATTTTGGTAATGGAGGCAACTTCTCCGATTTCTTCGAATCCATCTTCGGAGGTGGATTTAGTGGCGGAAGAACCACCCAAAGAGGTGCACGTGCCATGCATGGACAAAACATGAATGCAGAGTTGGCGCTTTCGCTTGAAGATGCTTATCATGGTGGAACCAAACAGATATCCCTTAACGGACAAAAGATAAATATGAAAATAAAACCAGGCATCCGCGAAGGTCAGGTATTAAGGATGAAAGGTAAAGGTGGTGCAGGAACTAAAGGACAGCCTCATGGTGATCTGTTGATAACCATTCATATTGCAAGACATCCAAAGTACGAGGTAAAAGAAAACGATCTTTATTTCGATGAACCGCTTGATCTTTTCAATGCAGTGCTTGGTGGAAAATTAAATATTGAAATATTTGGAAGAACTATTAAGATGGATATTCCTGCAGGTACTGACAGTGGTAAAGTTTTCAGGTTGAAAGGGCTTGGCATGCTTTTGTTTGAAAATCCTGAAAAACATGGTGATGCTTACGCAAAAATGATGATTCATGTACCTAAACATTTATCGAAAGAGGAACGTGACTTATTTATTCAATTAATGAAACACAAAGATTTGAAGCATGTTTAAACAATTCCATTTCAAGATATTAATAAGATAATAAAATGTCAAAATTTGATGAGTAAATTAATTCAGAAACCCCTACTCTGGTTGACTTTACAGCTGAGTGGTGTGGACCATGTAAAACACAATCTCCCATACTAAAGGAAGTGGCAGGAAAGATTGGTGCTAAAGCATGCATCATTAAAGTGGATGTTGATAAAAACCCACAGGCTGCAAGCCATTACCAGGTGCAAGGTGTGCCAACATTAATTCTTTTTAAAAAGGGAGAGATAAAATGGCGACAGTCAGGAGTGGTGCCGGGTAATATGCTGCTGCAGGTAATAAATAAAAACCTGTAGGAGAAACCAGGAGAATTTACTGTAAGGAAATTGAAAACGCTTAAAAAAAACTAAAAACCTTACATTGAAAAAATCATGGTTGCAGTTGTTTAGGTTATGCTTACAGTTGTTTAGGTATGTCTTGCAGTCGTTTAGGTA
>JANLUX010000147.1:0-3480 GCA_031363705.1 Bacteroidota bacterium | reverse complement strand
ACTTTTACTTATGCGGATGTTAATTTTGGTCTGGGCTGGACAAGCCGTTTCGATGATGGAGCATTGAATGGAGGAATAAGCATTCAGCATATTAACAAACCGAATCAGACATTTTATGATGGAGCAAAAGAACAGTTGCCTGTGCGGTGGCAGGTAAATTTGAATCCTTATTTTGAAACTGGAGCATCATTAACACTTATTCCTGCACTTTTATACATGCATCAAAATACTTTTTCAGAATTTACCGGTGGTATGGAATTTAAATTTGACATCAAAAAAAACACGGTAAGAAATTTTGCCTTTGGAATCGGAGGTTATGGAAGATTGAAAGATGCTGTTATTCCTGCTGTGGCTGTTTACTATAATAATTTAAGAGTTGGTTTGAGTTATGATATCAATACTTCCTCATTAAAAAGAGCAAGCAACCAAAAAGGCGGACCGGAAATATCCGCACAATACATTTTGAAAAAAATAAGAACCAAATTAAATCGCTCAACCTGTTGTCCTGTATATTAAAAGTTTAAAGTTTCATGTTTAAAGTTGAAGAACCCAGAAATGCACCGAAAATTCCCAGCCGTTGTTGGAGTTTTCTCCAACAACCAACAATCATTTGTAATTTTTATTCAGTTGCTGACAACATCTGTGTTGATTCAATCACTCATTAAAACAGTTACTCAACATTCCAAAATCATCTTTTCCATTTTCATAAAATCGCGCTGAACTGTAATAATATTCAACTGGAGTTTCAGCTAACTTCCATTTTGGTTGTACGGGATTGTAATGTATGTAATCAAGTTTTTGCTGCATTGTAAGGTCAGTATAAATTTCTATTGAAAGCGGATTGCGTTCCCATATCTGATACTCACGGTCTTTAGATGACACTAAGAACATTTCTAAAACCAATGGATGATTTTCAACCAAATCATATTTTATTTTTTGCGCGGTGAAACGAAGCAGGCTTCCTCGTGTGAAATTAGTGGTTTGCTCCGGATAAACATACCATATTAAATGAATATGATTTGGCATCAATACAAACCCGAATAACTTTACTCTTTTGGTGTCCACTAAATATTTCAGTGTTGAGATTATTATATCCTTATATTTATCGGGCTTTAGTAATTTTTTCCACTCCAAAATGGTGGCAGTTAAAAAATAAGTGTTATGATAGTTCTTAACCAGGCTCATTGACGATTGACAAAAGTAGAACAGTGTTGCTTTCAGTTGTTGGAGAAAACTCCAACAACGGCTAAAACTCCAACAACGGCTAAAAAGAGTAATAATCCCAAAGGATAAAATTGCTTTTAAATTCACAATAGCTTTGCAGGATTAGTTAATTATTGTGAAACAAACCATTCTTATTCTTTTTCTTGTTGCAATCTCTACATTCAAGTTATCTGCTCAAACAAAATCTGCATACATTAAAGTTGGTGATGATGCCTTTGCCAAGAAGGATTATGTTTCTGCACTGCAACTTTACCAACAGGCATTGGAGTATGATGACAATGATGCTGAACTTATTTTTAAAGTGGCAGAAGCACACCGCAATCTCTTCAGTTTTGAAGTTGCATCAGCATGGTATCAAAAGGCAATGATGGCTGACCGCCAACGGGAACTGCCGGAAATATTTCTTCGTTATGCAGAGGTACTGCGTTACACCAGGAAATTTGAAGATGCACGGAACAATATTCAAATTTATCATGGATTGATCGGTAATAATGATTCATTATCGCACATTGCAATTGCTGATAGTTTATTAATTGAGCAATCAGCACAAATGGTGAAGGACAGTTTGCAAACGGATATTATGAATGCAGGTTCGGTTATCAATTCTGCTTATTCTGATTTTGCCCAGCACTTAACTGCTGACAGCACACTCTATTTTTCTTCTATGCGTTTCCCCATTCAAGCCAATCGAAGTACCGAGATTGTTTCAAAAATTATGAGCTCAACGCTTGTTGGAAATACTTTTGCGAAGCCAAGAGTTTTGAGCAATGAAATAAATCAACCGTCATTTCATAATTGCAATGCATCTATCAGTCCTGATAATAAACTGATGATTTTTTCACGATGTAATTACAATGATAAAAATGAATTGATCTGTGCGTTGTATGAATCAAAATTCGTAAATGGAAAATGGCAAAACCCGATTCGTTTAAATGACAGCATCAATGTAAAAGGTTTTACATCAACACAGGCGTGCATCACCACCAACTTAGCAGAAGGATATATTTTATTTTTTGTTTCCGATCGTGAAGGAGGAAAAGGTCAGTTGGATATTTGGCAATGCAAACGGGATGCATCAGGAAATTATTCATCACCAAAAAACCTGAATGCAATAAATACACGCGGTAATGAAATTACTCCTTCATTAGATCAATCGCACAACACCCTTTATTTCAGCTCTGATAGTCTTGGAGGTGCAGGCAATTATGATGTTTTTAAAAATATTTTTATCAATGGCGAACCCACAGCATCAGTAAACGTTGGTTATCCTTTAAACACAGGTTACAACGATATTTATTTTACTCCTGATCATAAAAATGAGAAGCAGGGTTATATCACATCTAATCGTCCGGGTTCGCATTCATTGAATGGCAGCTATCCTTGTTATGACATTTATTCTTACAAAATCGCTGAACCTGTTATTGCAACAGAAAATACTGACAGCATCAAACCAATTGCAGTAAACGTCACAACAGAAAACAGTGAAGAAATTTTAGAACCATTAACAAGCTGGCTTCCGCTTAAACTGTATTTTGATAATGATTATCCCGATCCGCGAAGCAGAAAGCCAACTACCTCTTTTGGTTACGATCAGCTCTATAATCAATACTTTGAAAAACTGGGAAATTACATTGAAGGATTTTCAGGTAATAATAAGACCATAAATGAAGAAGCACAATCTGCCATTGAAAATTTCTTCTCTGCTTCACTGCAATATAATTTCAACCGTTTAGAAACGTTTTCTGAACGATTACTCGCTTCATTAAATAATGGAGATACGCTGGAACTCTCAATTCGTGGAACCGCAAGTCCTTTGGCTGAATCGCAGTATAACGTAATTTTGTCACACAGAAGAATCAATAGTTTGATTAACTATTGGAAAAAGTGGAATAACGGTTTGTTAACTCAATATCTCGAATCAAAACAATTAATAATTGATGCTGATGCAGCAGGAGAAAATCTGGCTCCTTCATCAGTAAGCGATCGTGTGGATGATAAAGCGAATTCAGTGTTTAATCCGGCAGCGGCATTAGAAAGAAGAATTGAATTAACAGATATCAAAATAAAAAAGGGAAGACATTCACCATGAAAAAAATAATTTTTCTCAGCATTATTCTCGGCTTGTTGAGTTATCATCGGTGTAGTGCACAAAACCTGGTTCCTAACCCCGGCTTTGAAAATCTTCTGTCACCAGTTACCATTGAAGGACAAATTGTGCTTGCCTCTCCGTGGTTTACTCCCGGTGGTGGCACTCCT
>JANLUX010000373.1:0-6490 GCA_031363705.1 Bacteroidota bacterium | reverse complement strand
AATGCATCAGTTACAGTAACTGTATAAGTTCCTGCTGAAAGGTTAGAAATAGCGGATGTAGTCTGATTATTACTCCAAAGAAATTGATATGGAGTAACTCCATTAATGGCTGTAACAACTAAAGCACCGGTTGAATTATTACAAGTTACTGCCTCTGTTTCACTGATTGTGGTAGTTAAAGAAGTGTGTGGTGCTGTAATGGTAAAATATTTTATTACCTGACAACCATTAGTATCAGATACCGAAATAGAATAATTGCCTTCTGATAATCCCTGAATACTATTTTGCGCAGTACCATTACTCCAAAGAATTTGCAATGGTCCTGTTCCTCCTGTTACTAAGGCAGTGGCTGATCCGGTGGCTTCTCCACTGCATTTTACGTTGTTAGTTGTTAAACTCACCTGAACAGGCGCGGGTGCAGTAACAATAACAAATGAACGTGAAACGCAATTATTTGCTGACAATGTATCAGTAACTGTTAAATGATAAGTGCCTGCACCAATGTTAGTAATTGTTTGAGTAGCTTGTCCTGTACTCCAACTATATTTATAACCGGGAGGCATTGGCGCAGCAGTTAAACTCGTTTTATCACCATTACACTTTAATTTAAAAGATGGAGTGATGGAGGAACTGATACTGGCAGTAAACGTGCCCTGAATTGTAACAGGGTTACCTGACATTATCGCCTCACATCCTTCATAGTCTTTTACCAGGGTTAAAAATGTTCCGGGAGTTTGTTTAGTTATGGTTGCAGCCAAGCTTGTATTGGCATTTCCATAATCTGTTCCACCGTTAGTTGAATAAAAATAGGGAGATACGCCTCCTGTGGGAGTGTTAATGCTTATCAACACATTCCCGGTACCGCAGGTTGGAACAGCGGATGGAACAGTTGCAGTAGCAGTAAATGATTTGGTAACAATTGTTGCATTTGCAGTAGTAGTACAGCCCTTTGCATCGGTAACTGTAACTGTATAAGTTCCGTTGGATAAATGATCTATTGTTCCGCTGATTGCTCCGGTATTCCATAAAAAGGAATAAGAATTCATATTTCCACCTGTTACAACAGCAGTTATCTTACCTGCAGTTAAATTGTTACAATTATTGCTGACCTTTAAAGTGGCATCAAACGGTGTAGAGGGCTGTGAAATAGTAACTATTAAAATCTGTGATGATTCAAGTGTATCATTATGATCGCGAACTTGCAAATAATAAAATCCGGAAGGTAGATTTGATACGGTAAAAGGAAATTGCACATGTTGCCAGGTTCCATTGTTAAAGGAAAAATCAAAATCGTTACTTCCTCCGGCAGCTGTTAAAGTAATAGAACCCGTTGAAGTTCCATAACATGTTACAGGAGTTGATACAACTGTCAATAAAATATTTGCAGGACAACTTGCTGAAGCTACAGCAACACCATTTTCAGGTAGTGAAGGATTAAGTCCAAGATATATTCTGTCAATAAGTATATCATCATCAAGTGGATGTATTGATAGCTTGTAACTATGCATGTTGAGATTATAAACAATGGGAGCATTACTTGTTTGATCAACGATATACCAAAGCCATTCATTACTTGCAACACAACCAATAGTATTAATAATTGAATCTACACCATTAGTCATATCTTTTAAAATAATTGTAATACTTGAATCAGGAGGTAATCCATTTTTCAATCGTGCCCTGATGTATAAATAATATTGACTCGCAACTCTGGGTTCAAAATTGTATTCATAAGTATTAGCAGAGCCGGAAACAAAAGAAGTGAAATTGCGATAATCTCCATTGGTGATAGGATTATGCGTAATGTCTTCTGTATGAATAGATGCTTCTAAAATGCCGGATGGATTATCGAATACTTCCGCCTCAAAATCAAAATCTTTTCTCCATCGTTCCGGATGTTCCCATTGATGCCATTTATCTAACTGGTAAAAAGCATAGTCATTAGAATTAGTACGAGTCCTATCCAATACATACGTACTTCCTTGCCTTCGGATATTAAATTGCAAATTATCAGGTGTTCCAATACCTGCGTTCAGATCTATTAAGACATCCTCCTGCAAAGGTGCATCGCCAATCATATTAATTAACTTTTGAATTGAACCGCTTATTGCATATTTTAATAACGGCAAACCAGTTACCGCATCAGCATCTTGACGGATGGTAATTAACTGCAATGGATTTCCGGTATTGAAAGCATAAGCTTTACCTTGTGAAGGCGAGAAAGGAGTTGCGTTTACATTTCCTTCCAATATTTTTCCATACAATATCAAATGATCTATCCTGCTCAATACAGCCTGGGCATAAGAAGGAGGTGCAACCTGCCAGATGAATCCTTTAGGGTTGCCCGAAATTTCATCATAATAGGCATGATAAAAATCAACACCTGTCAGACCTAAACCTTTCAGTAGCCCAAGCCATTGGCCGGGACGGAAATTACGTTCTTCGTCAAAATACCATCCTGCAGCCACATATGGAGCAAACAATTTATCTCCCTGTTTGATCTCTGCCTGTCGTGCTCTTGCCAACCACCGCCAACCTTTAGGAACTGCTGCATTATCATCAATTGACAGATTTGTTGCCTGTATTTTCCATCTCGAAGGTGTGACAGGATAAAAATCCATTGTGGAATATGAATTTTTAAAAATTCCATTGGAGCCAGTTGTATTGTATAACTGAGTTTCTCTCAGCTTAGGCCAATAATACCTGTCATCCGGACCACCATCAGCGCCAAAATTCAAATAATTTGTATTTGCAAGCCGAGCATCATTCAATAAAATATTTCTATAAGCCGTATTATCAATAGCAATTTTTCGGTCTCCTAAAAATTCTAGCCATAGTTGTTGATTACAACCAGGGCAAGCCGATTGCATTTCAAAATTTTCTTTGAATGCATTGGGAACATTAAGATTATTATCATAGGCATTGGCTGCATCATACACAGGCGCCACTTCATTATTTTCTGCGATAAATTTCAGTTGAAAATTGCTTGCCTGCAACTTGTCAAGAATGGGGTTAAGAAGCGTTTTGCCTAACGTTCCATCACCTGTATAATTGTTAATGTTTGCTATTGGCAACCAGGTTTTGGTTGTTGAAATATTACCGGCTCTGTTTAAATATTGATAAGGTAAAAAATGTTGGTTGTTTACAAAATCATATCTTACTGAATAATAATTGTGCTGATCAGAGGCATTTCCAAAATTTTGATTTTTAACTAAAGATCCTCCCGGAAGCTGGGCTCTATTAGTAAATGCTGCATATTCAAAACCCGATGCTACCAGTGCATTAGCAGGATTAGTGACCCATTGCATCCAGGTATAAGGATGGGTACCTGGTATATTAATCTGGTTTATTTCAGTAGATAGATTTTCAGCAAGGTTGAAATAATAATTCCATTTGGCTGCCAGTTCAATTTGCACATCAAGGCTCGTTTGCAATTTTACGGTGCTATTGGATGAGCTGTTATTTCCTATCCATTTTGAACGGATAACATTCATGTTCTTATGCAATGCATTCTGTGGCTTATAGCGTGGCAAACTATAAGAATAAAGTTGTTCAATTGCAGTATGATTTACTTTATACGAACTTAAATCTCCACCACCCAGTGTGTGACCTAAAGGAAATTCATTAGGATCAGGCTCACTGCTAAGGGCTATATTATTTGGCAATGGCTCAGTTAATTGAAATGTATAATGATTAGGTAATGAAAGGCTATCTCCTTTGAAATCTTTCCAGTGTTGTGCTATCTGCTCATCAGTAATCACATTATTATAATAAGCTATTTCATCCATGCCTCCCACCATTTTATCATAGTTGGTGTTGGAATTAACTGCAAGAGTACAAGTTGAAGCAGTGAAAGTGCCAGGTGTAATCACTGTAGAAAATTCTGCCGGACTTATTCCGTCTACCCATATTTTTTTAACACCTGTATTAGGATTATAACTAAATGCTATATGATGCCACTTACCATCAAGATAATATTCAATAGATCTTCTGTTAAGACCGTTAAGCCCTATTTTAAAAGTGTGGGCATCACTTGACTGACCTCCGTTTAAATCTGTTACAAACATAATTGCAGCACTTCCATTATCTGTTAAATCAAAATTCATATAGAAAGTGAGGAATGTGCCGGGCTGGGATTGGTTTGACGCTCTGTTTAAAGTAAAAAGATGAGCTCTGCGCTGAATACCAAAACCATCATCAAACCTTACCAAAGTTTCAAAGCTGAATCCAATATTGCTTAAAGCAATATTGTTATTTTTAAATTGTGCGTTAGCAGAATTAAATAAAGCATAATTACCCACATTCCCTGGTGGAGTATTAACTATCAGGGGAATATTGCCGGGTGGAATTAATGAGCAATTAGAAGTGCACAATGAGGAACATTGTGGAGATATATAACCGGTAGAAAATGACGTCCAGGTATTATACCGTTCATTAGTTCCTCCATCAAAAGTATAATATACATAAGGTTGAATTTGAGCCGATACGGATGTTGCTGATACCGTGAATAAAAGGAAAATTATTTTAATTCCCCGAGTGAATTTTAAAGATTTCAATAAGTTTATCAAATTAAAATTAAACGCCAGAAAGAATTGACAAAACCACATGCTGACACTGAATTCGCAATATGATTTTAATTGGCCTTGCTATTTCAAATGTCTGTGTTTCATTGAATGCTAAATGAGGGATGTAAGGTCGAAACAAATTAAAGTTTAACAAATAAAAGATATTAACATAAGCACTTTTAAGTGATGTAATAAAATTTTCTGTGTCGGCTAAACGATATATGATTTTATCCTACTGAACAAATTGAATAAATAAAAAAAGGTAATTTGATTCTCCAATAATTTATTTACTAAACCCTTGATTAGACGATAAAAACTGTTGTTACCTATGTTCAGAAATTATTTTCTTAACAGCTTGATTAAACGAAAACTTTTCCTACTTTTGCCGTCCCTTTTTAGGGGGAATAGTGTTTAGGTCACAAAAATCTTAAAATAATAAATTAGCGAATGCCAACAATACAACAGTTAGTACGCAAGGGCAGAGAATCTCTTATAGACAAGAGTAAATCACCTGCTCTTATGAATTGTCCACAACGAAGAGGGGTTTGTACACGTGTGTACACTACTACACCTAAGAAACCAAATTCAGCAATGAGGAAGGTAGCAAGGGTACGCTTGACTAACAAGTTTGAAGTTACGGCATACATTCCGGGAGAAGGACATAATCTGCAAGAGCACAGTATCGTGATGATACGTGGCGGCAGGGTTAAAGATTTACCGGGAGTACGTTACCACATAATCCGCGGCACACTGGATACTTCAGGTGTTGAAGGACGTAACCAACGCAGAAGTAAATACGGTACTAAAAAACCAAAAGCAGGTGCTCCTGCTCCGGCAAAGAAAAAGTAAATGAGCAATATGCAATTGGCAACAACAATGCAACAATTTAGCAATTCAACAATAGAATAAATGAGGAAATCAAAACCAAAAAAGAGAATACTGTTACCAGATCCAAAATTTAACGATCCGTTAGTTACTCGTTTTGTTAACAACCTGATGGAGCAGGGAAAGAAAGGTATTGCGTTTGAAATTTTTTACAATGCATTGGAGCGTGTAGAAACCAAAACCAAAGAAAGCGGTTTAGAACAGTGGAGAACTGCACTCAATAATATAATGCCAACTGTAGAAGTACGCAGCCGCAGGGTTGGTGGTGCCACTTTCCAGATTCCTTCAGAGGTTCGTCCTGACCGCAGAATTTCTGTAGGTATTAAATGGATGATTCTTTATTCGCGTAAGCGCAATGAGAAAAGCATGGCTGAGAAATTAGCGGGTGAAATAATAGCAGCTGCCAAAGGTGAAGGTGCTTCAATAAAGAAAAAAGATGATGTCCACAGAATGGCTGAGGCTAATAAAGCATTCTCGCATTTTAAAGTTAATTAAGAATAAATAAGCGATAAGGAAAACTAAGCAATGGCTGACGAGAAGATAGATTTACAATACGTGCGTAACATTGGTATATCTGCGCATATTGATGCAGGTAAAACCACTTGTACTGAGCGTATTCTTTTTTATACCGGTATTACCCACAAGATTGGCGAGGTGCATGATGGTGCTGCCACCATGGACTGGATGGTTCAGGAGCAAGAGCGTGGTATCACCATTACTTCTGCTGCTACTACCACTTTCTGGGATTACCCAACTGATAACGGCAAACTTCTTCCCTCTACTAAGAAGTACAAGATCAATATTATCGATACACCTGGTCACGTTGATTTTACTGTTGAAGTAAATCGTTCATTACGTGTACTGGATGGATTGGTGTTTTTATTTTCCGCTGTTGATGGTGTTGAGCCGCAATCAGAAACTAACTGGCGTTTAGCAAATAACTATAACGTAACCCGTTTGGGATTTGTAAATAAAATGGACCGTGCCGGTGCTGACTTTTTAAATGTAGTAAAGCAGGTTCGTGAAATGTTAGGCGGAAA
>JANLUX010000334.1:0-1562 GCA_031363705.1 Bacteroidota bacterium | reverse complement strand
TTAAGGTGTAATCGCTTTCTTTTAGTGAAGACAATGAAAATCCGAGGTTACTTTTTGCGGGAATGGGATAAAGACTAAGGTTAGTGAGATTATGAGATTCATTTATTCCGGTTATGATAAATATAATATCAATAGCGTCCTAAACGAATACGAAATAGGAGAAAGCATTCTGTAACTCAAATTATCTTTGAGGTGCACAACAAAACAACTTTCTCCCATGTCAAACATAACACTCTTTTCACAGATAGTATCAACGCTATGCCGTCAAAAATTTTCCAAGCTTGTAAAAGAACTTGAAACCGATAAGCATTCAAAAGGCTATAGCAGTTGGACACATCTTGTATCCATGTTGTTTTGCCAATTCGCAAAAAGCCAATCGGTGCGGGATATAAGCAATGGATTGCGTTCAGCCACAGGTAACTTAAATCACTTGGGTATTCAAAGGGCACCCTCCAAATCCACCATCAGTTATCAAAACAAACACCGTAACTGGGAACTCTTCAGAGCCTACTATTATCAGTTACTTGGAAGTTTAGGACAGCAGGCAGGATTTAAACAGATAAAGTTTAGAATCAAGTCCAAAATATTTTTGTTGGATTCAACCACCATTAGTCTTTGCCTCTCGTTGTTTAATTGGGCAAAGTACAAGACCTCTAAGGGCGCAGTGAAAATGCACACACTACTTGATTATGATGGCAATTTACCTGCTTATGTAAACATAACCGATGGCAAAACAGCCGACAACAAAGGAGCATACGAAGTACCTTTACTCAAAGGAAGCGTGATTGTTGCTGACCGTTTTTACAACGATTTTTCCTTGCTGCGTATTTGGGACAGCAAAGGCGTTTATTTTGTAGTAAGGCATAAAGGAAACATTCAATACAAGGTGATAAAGGAAAATTCATTGCCTGATAAAAAGCATCAGCATATCCTGAAAGATGAAATCATCGAACTCAAAAACAAGCCGTCAAAAGAAAAATATCCTAAACCATTAAGACGAGTAGCTGTGTGGGATGATGTCAACCAACAAGTTATAGAAATTATTACCAATCAACTCATATGGACTGCAAACACCATTGGAGAACTTTACAAAAGTCGCTGGCAGATTGAGATATTCTTCAGAGAAATAAAACAACTGCTCAACATCAAATCCTTTATCGGAACAACTGAAAATGCAGTGATGATACAGATATGGACAGCCTTAATAACCATACTGATTTTAAAAGCAATGAAGGCAATGGCAAAATTCAGTTGGCATCTTTCTAATCTGGTCGCCTTTATCAGACTAAACTTATTTGTCAAAATTGATTTGCAGCTTTGGTTAGACAAACCCTTTGAAGAAAACCATCAACCAACTGCTACTAATAACCTACAAGGGGTTCTTTTTTGAAAAATTGCATTTTATAAACTTGTCTTCTCCTATTTTTATGCTCAGTTATTGAAATCTAAATCGTTTAGGACACTATTGATTTTAAAACACTTATTCTTCCGTTCTTTGTCCCTCAAATACATATATGAAACAATTATTATTAATAATATTAATATTAAACTTAACTTTTGCA
>JANLUX010000301.1:0-8676 GCA_031363705.1 Bacteroidota bacterium | reverse complement strand
TCATGACCTTTATAACTCCATTAAATTTATTCTAAATGGAGAATATAAATCAATGATAGCTTTTTGACACGTAACTGAATTAAAAAGTATTTGGAGAATAAAATAGAACGAAGGCGGCACATTCCCTCATGTACCGCCCTCTAAACATTAATATTATTAATGCAATTTTACGGTATCATTTTTAAAAAGTCAATAGGTAAATGCACAAATTTTCTGTTTCTTATAGTGAAGGAAAAGACCTTACTGTGCAAGGAATTACAGATGATTGCCACTAAATTCACTATCAAAAGTAGCGGAAGAAATTAATTAGCCAATTGCCTGTCATTCGACACCATTGTATCATTTGGCAGATAAACATAAAAAGCTGATCCTACACCCAAAGAGCTTTTTGCTACAATGAAACCATTGTGATTTTGAATCATTTTTTTGCAGATGGCAAGCCCAATACCTGTACCCGAATATTTATCTTTTGAATGCAATCTTTGAAACAATCCGAATATTTTTTCAGATTGATTTTCTTCGAATCCAATACCGTTATCTTCTATTTTTAATTCAACATAATTTTTATAAGGAAACAGTCCGTGAGTCTTGATTTTTTCTCCTTTAACAATATCAAATGATATTTTAATATGAGGAGGGATACCGTCTTTTGAATATTTGATTGCATTACTTATCAGGTTCAACAATACTTGCTGAAGCTGAAAGGGAATTACTTTTATAGTGGGTAACGGTGTGCTTTCAATAATTACTTTTTTATCTTCAATTATTGCTGAAAGTGTGTTTTTTACCTCCTCCAGTAGTAAGTTGAGATCCGTTATTTCAAAATTACTTGTTGAAGAAGTTGTTTGTGAAAAGGTAAGCAGATCTTCAATAAGCATTTTCATTCTGGCAGAGGAAAGATTTATTTTATCGAGGTATTCCATTTCTGCTTTGGGCAAAATGTTTTTTCCTTTTTCAAAAATGCGGTTGGTGTACAATTGTATCTTACGCAATGGTTCCTGCAGATCGTGACTGGCGATATAATTAAATGATTCTAACTCTTTGTTCATTCGTTCCAGCTCATTGTTTTTATATTCAAGAGAGGTATTTAATTCTTCCAGCTGGTTTGTCTTAAATTTTAATTCATCCTGTGTTTGTTTCTCAATACTAATGTCTCTTAGAAAAGCAATAAAAACTCTTTTGCCTTGTTGAAGAGATTGGGAGATGGTAATAGAAATATAAAATTCTTTCCCTTCTTTGTTTAGTGCAGTTAATTCCAGTGTTTTATTTAAAATTCTTGCTACACCCGTTTCTGCTAATCTTTTCATCCCCTCTTTGTGAGCCTCCCTGTATTGCGAAGGGATAATAGTTTCTGTTAAATGTTTGCCTGTTACTTCTTCAGCTTTCCAGCCGAATATTTCTTCTGTTTTAGGATTCCATAAAGTGATAAGACTCTTTTCATCAATTACAATTACAGCATCTGGTGCGTTATTAATCAATTGCTTCAGGTAATTTTCTTTATCCTGTAATTCGAGGTTGAGATTGTGTTCTTTTGTTATATCCTGACAGGTGCCTATTAACTTTACAGGCTTTCCCTTGTTTACAACCACCTGTCCTTTACCTCTTAAAATTTTTATGTTCCCATCCGGATTAGTAATTCTCATTAAGTAATCTGCTGCCTGTAATGTTTGCAGTGATTCCTGTATTTCATTTAATCTTTTTTCCCTGTCATCAGGATGGACTAATGAGAGAAATCTTTCAAAGGTTATTTGCTCCGACTGTGGTTCGAGTCCATAAATACGGTACATCTCGTCAGACCATTCAATTTTATTCGATTCGATATCCCATGACCAGTTGCCTATATGAGTGATTGCCTGCGCCTGATTGTGCAACTCTTCACTTTCTTTAAGCTGCTGAAGTAAAGCATCTTTTTTGGTAACATCCATTATGCTGCCTTTCATGTTTACAGGCTTGCCATCGCGAAAACTTACTTTCCCACGTGACCATATTTTTTTTATTTTATTATTTTTAACAAACCTGTATTCACATTCATAAATGCCGTCATTGTGAAAAGATTTTTCAATTGCTGTTCGCAAAGATTCACGATCGTCTTCATGGACATTCTCCATAAATGATTCGAGATTATTTGTCTTTGTCATTTCAAAAATCTTCATCAGTCCGGGAGTAAAAGTAGAATTCTTACCACCTTCCAAATCCCATAAAAAGCTACCCATATCAGCCAATTCCTGTGCTTCGAGTAATTCCTGTTCACGCTGTGCTAACTTGGCATTAGTGGCACTCAGTTTTTCCTGTTGTATCTGCAAGTAAGCATTAAAGGTGGCAGTTTCATTTTCAGCTATATAACGATCCACTTCTTCCATTACCTTGATGAAGTGTGCGAAGTCCTTTGTATATAATAATAAAAATTTACGTATCGTTTTGCGTCTTATAAATGATACGATGGTAATATCTTCTGCCACCACTTGCTCGCGTTCCAAAAAAGAAATACGGTTTTTGATGTAATCATCAGCAGATTTTACAATATAATCTCTTGCTTTATTTTGAGCTAATGCGGTTAGAAACTCTTTAGCAGACTTTTCAGCCAACTGCAGCAGTTCCTCTTCCGGCATTTGTGAAAAAAATTTGAGCAAGGGAACATCTTCATCACGTGAAGTTTTCAATTGTTCACTGGAGTAATCTTCCAGGTGATTATTTAAAATAAAAGAAGCAAATTCAGGAAGAAATTCAAAAGACAATTTATCTTTTGGATCTTTCATTACAGATTTTACCGATGCTTTTTTTGCAGAAGTCTTCCCCATTTATAAAGTTTTTGAAGAAAACACAAACTGTTGGCGGGAAGCATGTGGCTTGTATTTATTCCAATCAAGTTGTAAAACTCTTGACGTGATATTTTCCAGATCCTGGAATGAAGAAGGTTTTTTAACATACAGATTAGCTCCCTTTTCAAAAGTTTCTTCAATATCCTTGATGGAAGAGGAGGTGGAATAAATTACCACAGGGATATGTTTTAAACGATCGGTTTGTCTGATTTCTAACAAGCATTCAAAGCCTGATTTATGGGGCATATTCAAATCAAGAAAAATTATATGGGGCAAAGGATTACTGTTAGAGAGAATTTCGATCAGGTGTTTACCATCTTCTGCAAATTCAAGATTAGCATTTAATGACTTGCTTTCTATTGCTTCCTTAAATAAATCTCTGTCATCCGCATCATCATCAGCAAGAATTACACTAATTGATTGTATTTGCTTATTCAAGTTTAATAATCCTGATTTTTCCGAAACTTCATTGTCTTGCTTTTCCTTACCATTCATAAAAATTGCACGGGGATCATAAATAAATTCTCCCGGAAAAACGGTATTTCTATTTACCAAAAACATGTTCATAAGAGATCCTTTAATTATTCATCAAAGAAAAGCCGAAATAGAATGAAAAAAAAGTTTTTTAGGAAATAATTTTTTAATCTCCTCAGACAAATTACTTGATAACTGATTGAATTTTTTCCGTTACAGATTATCTAATTTCGCAGGATGCGTATTGACATAATCACCGTTCATCCTTATTTATTGCAAAGCCCTTTCAGCCATTCCATATTAAAACGTGCCGCTGATAAAGGATTGGTAGAAATCAACCTGATCAACCTTCGCGATTATGCATTTAATAAACATAAAAGTGTGGATGATTATGCCTTTGGTGGTGGTGCAGGCATGGTGATGATGGTGGAACCCATTGCACTCTGCATTGAGGATTTAAAATCTAAAAGAAATTATGATGAGGTAATTTACCTGAGTCCTGATGGAGAATTGTTCAACCAGGCTATTGCCAATGAATTTAGCTTAAAGCAAAATATTATTCTTCTTTGCGGCCATTATAAAGGGGTGGATGAGCGTGTGCGTCAACATCTGATAACACGTGAAATTTCCATAGGAAACTATGTTCTTTCAGGCGGAGAACTGGCAGCGGCTGTTGTTGCTGATGCTGTAATCCGGCTGTTGCCTGGTGTATTGAACGATGAAACATCTGCGCTAAGCGATTCTTTTCAGGACGATTTGATTGCCCCACCGGTTTATACCCGTCCTTCTGATTTCAGAGGATGGCAGGTTCCTGAGATTTTATTGAGTGGTCACGAAGCGAAAATAAATGAATGGCGCCACGATCAAAGCATTGAACGAACGCGTCTGCGGAGACCGGATTTGCTGAAATAAATATTAGAAAGTAAGTGATCTCAACGCTTAATTACTGATTATTTTTTCTTAATATTGCGCTCCCAAAAATTACGAGTTTAAAAACATACACATCATGGACTTAATGAAAGTTGCACAGGAACAAACAGGCGCATTAAAGCAATGGCCTGAGTTTAAAGCAGGTGATACTGTGACAGTTACCTATAAAATTATTGAAGGAACAAAAGAGCGTGAGCAGATGTTCCAGGGAGTTGTTTTGCAACGTAAAGGCTCAGGAATGACCGAGACTTTTACTGTTCGCAAGATTTCCGGTGGTGTAGGAGTGGAGCGTATTTTCCCGATCAATAGTCCAAAAATTACCAATCTTGAAGTGAATAAGCATGGCAAGGTTCGCAGAGCACGTATTTTCTATTTACGTAATGTGAGCGGTAAGGCTGCTCGTATTGAAGAAAGAATTGGCAATGTAAAGACTAAAGCTGTGGCTGAAGTAGAGTCTTAAACAAACAACATTCCTAAAATATTAATCCCTTTGTGCTACGGTCGAAGGGATTTTCTTTTTAGGATACATTATTAATTATTAGGAATTAAATCTTATCATTAAGCTGGTGCGTAGTTAATTGAAAGATTTAAGGTGCATACACGATATTATTTTATTCTGTTTTTTAATTTTTCCGTAATATCGATTTCAGCACAACCAATAGATAACACTGCCCTTTATCGAAGTGTTAATCATAACAGTTATTTTAGGTTTTATTATGACAATGATTTTTTTACTGCAACAGATCAGTATTATTCGCAAGGAATAAATTTTGAATGGATTAATCCAAAGCTGAAGAAATTTCCTTTAACAGGATTATTAATCCGAAAGCAAAATCATTCTGTCACATATGGATTGGCAATTGAACATCTTGCTTATACACCCACTAGTATTCGCCACTTGGAAATAATTGAAGGTGACCGTCCTTTTTCCGCTTGTTTGTCTTTAAAAAATTTTGTAATTACCATCGATACTATTAAGCAACGGAGATTATCTTCAACACTGAACATAGGCGTAATGGGACCTGCTGCTGGTGGTGAATGGATGCAAAAAACCATCCATCGAAACTTAAATAATATAGAGCCGTTGGGATGGAATCACCAGATTCAAAATGATGTGATCATTAATTATGATTTGACTTATGAAAAAGTGTTTTTATCCTATAAGCAATTATTTTCTTTAAGCTCATTTTCTCAGATTGCTGTAGGCACATTGCATGATAAAGCAAGTGCAGGACTGATTGTTATGTTTGGGCATTTTGATAATTCATTCATCAATTTGAATAATAATGTAACTAATAAAAAACTCCAGATTCAATTCTATAATAAACCTTCCATAAATTTTATTGGTTATGATGCTACGTTGCAAGGCGGATTATTCAATCACAATAACCCTTATATAATTTCCTCTAAAGAAATAACCCGAATAACTTTTGAAGATGAATCGGGGATAACAATACAATACAGAAAAATTTATCTAGAGTATTTTCAACACTACATCACCAAAGAATTTAACTCCGGTAGTTTTCACCGGTGGGGAGGAATAAGAATAGGAGGATGGATTTAAAGCAATTTGGTTCACCATCTTAAGAGACTTCCTTAAATCTATCGTAAGTCATTTCCCAAAGGTTTACCGGCTGTTCAAAATTTATCCAGCCTGGAGTTGTTATATAATTTTTGACAAAACTGAACCCAACTTTTTCAAGTGTTTTATTAGGTGCAGGATTTAATGCATAGGGTTCGCAAAACAATTTCTTTAATATAAAATTCTTAAAAAAATAAGGCAATGTCAATTTTACTAATTCGTTTCCAAATCCTTTTTGCCTGACATCAGCTGTCCATAAATGCAAATGCATGAATGCTTCTTTTCCAAAAAATATTTTATTGATGTTTGAATGACCAATAGCTTTATTGTTTAACAGCCAGATGATACAATAAGATTTTTTTTCTTTATAGGATGCGTTCAATTGTTCATTAAACATATTAGTCAACTCATCTTTAGCCGGTAATTTTTTTAAATCTACTCCCATACTTATCATAAATTCAGGATCAGACCCTACCCAATATTGAACAAGCGAATCAATATCTTCCTTTTGAATTTCTCTTACCGAAAGTGTATTTGTTTTCATTGTTGTTGTTAAGCTTAATCTAACAACTCACTTTTTATAAATGCCAAACAACATATCACTTTTATGACTGCCATTTAAAAAGCGTTCTTCTTTTTCAATTAAACTATTTAAAAGATTTATGTTGTTTTCGTTTTCATTCAGATAATGATGTGCAATATCTTTTAATAATGGATGCAAAAGATTTCCACCCAGTTGTTTTTCTTCCACAGTACTAAAGTATTTATTGATTGCAAATGGAATAGCAGATGAGCAAACGGATTCAGAAGGATCAGCAAAAAACATTCTAAGCAAACCAGGCCTGTAAACTTTCTTTTTGAAATATCCTTTAATGCGTTTCTCCTTATTTCCATGTGGCATATCATTCAGTAAAATTTTATTTACTTCTTCAAGTTGTTGTGTACTCCATTGGAACCTGTCAGGACCAACATACTCGTTAATAATTAAAATACCATTTTGCTTTAACGCATTTTTTGCTTTTTCAAGAATGAAATCAAGCTTATTAAAATGATGTAGGCTCGAATGAAATAAAACAGCATCATACTGTTCTTTGCCGAAATCATATTTGTAAACATCAGCTACAAAAAATTTTAAATTTTTTAAACCATGCTGGTCAAACTTTTGGTTGGCATGAGCAACAATTTTTTTTGAAATATCAAATCCTCTTACTTCGCTAAAGCAATTATGAGCTGCAAATTTTATTTCTGTTGTGCCGCCACCGCTACCCACAGAAAGTAATTTGAGATTGTTCTTATCTCCAAAATATTTTTCAACTACATAATCTTCATATTCGGTTTCTGCGTTTCCACTAATTAAATAATTCCATCGTTTCCTGATCATTGGAATTATCCACCAGTCAGAAGCTCCCTTGTCTATACATTCCCAGTTATGAATTACTCTCTCACTATTGGTGAAACCAAATCTGTGTAATACATCCAGCATACCTTTTCTGCGGATTTCATAAATGAGATCAATGATATCACCTTTGTTTATGAGGTTTGGAAAGGACATTTTTTATTTAGTGACAAACGATTTTAACGAAATATAATATTATTTATTTTATTGTTTAATTAAAGACAACAAAACATATAATACTCCGTTAAGTATTTTCTGATGCAGAAATTAATTGCATCACTTTTCTATAAGTGTCATTAACCATTACCTGTTTAACTTACCATGAATATTGAATACATAAGTCACTCCTGCATATTTGTTGATACGGGAGATGCACGCATTGTAATGGATCCATGGTTCAGCGGATCTGCTTACTGCAATCAATGGCATCTGTTCCCTAAACCACTCAATACAGAAATTCTAAATAGTGTTGATCATATCATGATATCACACGGTCATGAAGATCATCTGCACAGTGAATCGTTAAGCTTACTGCCTAAGAATGCAAAGGTTTATTATCCGTACCTCTGGAAAGCAGGCATTCATGATTTTATGAATGAGATTGGATTTAAAGATGTGAATGAAGCAGTAAGCTATAAACAATATTCTATTTCTCTGACAACTAAAATTACTTTTCTAACCACTTCCATGGATACAATAATGATTGTAGAAAGCAAAGGGAAAGTGTTGGTTGATCTGAATGATGCCTTGAACTCACATCATGAAAATGTTGTAAAGCTTTTTATTAACGAGATAAAAAAGCATTGGACAAAAATTGATTATTTATTTGTTGGATTAGGTGGGGCCGGATATTTCCCGAATATGATTCATCATAAATCAAAAGATGATTTTGAGATTGGTGAGTTACGTGAGCAGATGTTTGTACACAACTGGTGCCGCCTTGTGCATGATCTGGAACCATTGCAGGTGCTTCCGTTCGCACCGGGTTTTGCATTGCTCAATTATGCAACTATGTGGATTAATGATCTGAAATTTCCAAGAGAAAAACTGCTTGACTATTATAAAGAACATTACGACCCTTCACCTTCGTTTGAATTAATTGTGATGTATCCGAATGATCAGTTTAATGATGGAGTGTTTGAAAAAAAATCACTTTATCATTCGCAGCTGATAAATAATTCGCTCAATCATTTGATTCCTGAAATGTATGCGAACGATATCATTGAAGCAAATAAAGCAGAAGTGACGGATGAATCCATGGGTGATGTGGTGCTGAATAAACTGAAAAAATTAATTCCCTTTACTTCACGTGTTTTTACCGAAGAAATTTTGTTGCAAATTGATTTTGCTTTACAGTTAACTGATATTTCTGAAAACAATTATTTCAATATAGCATACCAAAACGGTAAATGGGATATTTTCAGAAGTGATGAATTGCTTAAAGAAAAAAAACTTTTACTAAAAACAAAATCAAG
>JANLUX010000264.1:0-4721 GCA_031363705.1 Bacteroidota bacterium | reverse complement strand
ACACCGATATTCCGGTAGTGTTTGCACTCAAACCAATTTGATAAAACTCTTTGCTTTTTCCATCAGCGTATTTTAATGTCTGATTTCCATAACCGATATTAGGATTAGAAACAGTTTTACCTTTATCATCTTTACCATCCATGAACCAAAATTTACATGCAGGCATTATTTTCAGTATGACCTGATGCAACTCTTGCATTTCGCTGCGTTTTGGTTCAGGATGGCTGGTAATATATTCTTTGATTTGCGCTTGTAGGTTCATATCAATTTTGAAATTAATGGTTGCGCCTAGTTTAAAGATATCCAATCTCTTTGCAGATGTAGTGAAAACATTTTGGATTTATTGCTACAGTAAATGTGTTGTCTTGTCACTTAATTATTCAATATGATATTCTTTCTTAAAATCGTTTACCAGTGCATTTGCCATTTCTTCAGCCTGGGGCCATTTACCCTCGATATCATTGCGCAGATTTCTTTGCTGAACTACTACCATATTTAACAGCTCTCTAATTTCACTCCTTTTATTTTCCAGCGATTCAGGATTGGCAGGATAAAGATTTTCCATGGTTTGGCTGGAAATGGTGTCGTATGAAAATAGAAAATATCTTGACAATTCACGATGGTAAACCGGATCTATAATTTGATTTATATTTTTCACCAACAGGTTGCCACGCACCTGATGATTATAGGCTTCCATTTCGATATCGTTAATTATCCCATCGTATTTCATTAACTTTTCCAGCAACTGTTGATTCTTAAAATACCGGAGACTGCCCGAATTCTTAATTTGTTCAAACGTGGCACGGTTCCATATTATAGAACCTGTCCAATACATAAACCTTGTATAAAAAGAAAACCGGGCTGCTGCACGACCTTCTAAGCGCGTTTGGCTCAGGTTGATCAGGCTATCAGCAAGTGCAATATACATGGACGCAATTTTTTTATGCTTTCGAATGGCTGTTATGTCATTTTGCAAATCCTGTATCAGAGATTTTGAAAACTCTTTTGCTCTGAGATTTTCAATGTAATGCTCCCGTTGATTTTCTACAAAGAAGCCAAGCGTAACAGCGAGAAATAACATTAAAAATTCCCAGAAATAAGATTTCCAGTTTTTCATTCCGTGGTGATGTGCATGATGATGTACTTCCATATTTTCTGTTTCCTGACTGGGGTTAATATCGTTTGATGTATTTTCAGAAGGAGAGATTCCCGGCTCTTCTAAATGTTCTTTATCTGGATTTTCTGTCATTGAGTAAGTTTTGTTGGTGGAATTATTTCTTAAGGAAACTTTATCCCGTTGCATCCAGTGCAATTAATCCAGGGTAATGCAGCGCCATAGTGATTGTTGATGCTGCTGATAAATTCATTGGCAATGATGGAGTAACCTTTTTGGTGTGGGTGATAACCATCCAATGAAAAAATTCCACCACTGATAAAACCGGCATTCAATGCCACACCGTCCCACTGGATTCCGCTCACTACGTTTTTAAAAAACCGGTTCATGTCCGCCATAGCAAAATCATATTGCAAGGCTTTTTGTTTAATGATGTTATTATAACCAGCTATGGATTGGTGAATTAAACTCACTTCCGTTGAATCAAGTGTATAACGGTCGGGCAGCGGTTGGATCAATCCCATCGAATAGCATTTTAATGAATCAATCGGAATATCCAGCAACACACTTTCTCCTTTGCCCATTTGGCGGTAAGTGCCTGAGTTATCAGGATACTCAATAAAAAACCCATTCTCGCCCACATTATACAATTGCAAACCTGTAAGCTGGTTAAGTGAGTCCGCCTGTGTTAATGAAAGTGTTAATCCGCGTGGAGAAATTAATGTGTAAAAAGGAAAGCTTTCAAGCTCCGGAATATTTGCTATCACTCCTTTGGTTCCGTTTGCAGTAAGCGTTTTTAGAACTGAATCAATCTGCGATTCAAAAACAGACAGAGAAGTAATGGAAACGTCCTTACCACCCTGCTGTGCAAATGAAAATATATCTTCCATCCCCAGCCAAAGCATAATGAATGTGGGGTTTTGCATGGCTGCATCATTCAATAGTGTAGAAGTTCCTTGTGAAGAAGTAAAATGACGGTAATAAAAATTTCCTGACGCACTGCCGAAAGCAGGATCATTTACATCTACACTTTTGCAAAATGGTATTGCAAGATTTTGAATGGTACCATTAATATAGGTTTGTAATCCTGCTTCTGCTTCACTTTGTGTGATTACACTTTTCAGCGGGAACAAATCGCTCACACCATTACAATCTGTTTTAAATCCTAATATACTTTTAGTGGTATAGATACCTTCCCAGGGCTTACTGTTAATACCTACTTCATGTGTGATGTAAGGCTGATAAAAAACGGAGGGAGTAACAGATTGCAATTGTGCTGCAACTAAATTCGGAATGGAGTAGCGTTGCGCTTCATTATACAATGCATCATCCTGGTATCCTGAAAAAAAATCTCCACCCAAAGCCACCACGCGTGTAAAGTCAGCCCTGCCTGCAGTTCCATCTGGCAAATTGATTTCAGGTTTACAACCGGAAAGCAACAAACAGGTAAGGATGAAAAATAATTTAGTGTTACGCATTAGTGCTATTCAATCAGAGTTCAATAAGATAATATGGTGAATTTTGACTTTACGTTTTTCTACTAAGTTTAAAAAAAAATAATTAATATTTAATATGGGTCAAATCTAATTATTCCAATAATGACTTGAGAAATTAATCGGCAGGGAAGCATTTAACTAATAACCTTATTTTTAATTATTTTAACCTTAGTAGAAGAAAAGTGTAACCTCTTTTTACCTTATTACCTTATTCAATTAATAATTATTACAACTTTTTATTTGGTCGAATTGTTTTTTGATAAAACTTTAGGAAAGTTTCATACTCTTCTGTGAAAGTTACTTTTTTATGATGTTCCGGTTGGTTAAGAATATATTTACAAACCTTATCAACTTCTGATTTTGAAACTGAAAATGCTGACGCAGATTCCTGCCAGGCAAAAGTCTTATCGCATAATTTATTTTGAATAATAAATCTTTGTGAACTTTCAGCCACAATGGTAGCCAATGTTTCTTCAGCTAATTTAGGCGATCGTGATACGAGAAAATGAACATGTTCAGGGTTAGCATATATGGAATACATGTGTGAATCATTGTTATTTACAATACCTGTAAAGTATTTTTCAATTCGTTGGCGGTGTTTTTCGGCAATGAGTGGTAACCTGTGCAATGTTGTAAAAATATAATGGGTGTATAAATTATTATATTCTATTTTCATCAGTTCAATAAGGTAATAAGATGAATTTCAACTTCATGTTTTTTTCTACTAAGGTTACAAAAAATAATAAGGTCAATTTTACTGGTTAAATCTATGAATAATATAATAAGGTAAATGCAAACTATCTTTTTACTAAGATAAAAAATTAATAATAAGGTCAATGTATTATTTCAGTTTCTATGAATAATGTAATATGGTTAATGTGAGCTGTACATTTTTTTTTCTACTAAGGTTAAGAATAAATAATAAGGTCAATAATATTAAATTAGGTAATAAGTTCAATCAATTTCTATCGATTTAAAATTTGCATCACCAATAAAATTTATCGTTATTTGAAAAATCATTTGCAACTTAATTTGTTTACTAACCTTTTCTGCTAATATTGCCTGCAATAATGTTCTCAGCTAAAAAATCAGTATTACTTTTTTTGATGATCGCTGGATGGCAACAACTTTTTGCCGGAGCTTTCCAGGTTAATCTACAGGGTAATTATCAAACAGGAATGGCGCATTGCGGAACGGGATGGTTGACTAACGCAGCAGGAATCTTTTTTAATCCCGGAACACTTTCATTTCTAAAATCAAATTCAATATCTGCTGGCGTGAATTTAATTTTTCATCAGACTGAATACCTGGAAGCTTATCCCGGCAGCTATACTGCTCGTTCCCAAAATACCATTGGCACACCACTTAATTTTTACGCACATTATAAATTTAAAAAATATGATAAGCTGAGTGCAGGCATTGGAATTTATACGCCCTTTGGAAGTCGTGTAAAATATGATGAGGATTGGAAGGGGCAATTCCTGCTTCGCGAAATAGATTTAAAAACTTTTTTTATTCAACCGACTCTCAGTTACCGTTTGAATGATAAGATGGGTGTGGGTGCAGGCTTTGTTTATGCAACAGGAAGTTTAAAATTGCGCAAAGCAGTGCCAGTGCAGGATGCAACGGGTGTGTATGGCGAAGGTGAATTATCAGGCAGAGCAAAGGGATATGGATTTAATGCAGGCTTTTATTTTCAGGCGAATGAAAAATTTTCTTTGGGTATTGATTACCGTTCTGCTGTTAAAGTAAAGGTAAATGATGGCAGTGCAACTTTTACTGTGCCTTCTTCGCTGCAAAAATATTTTCCATCCACCTCTTTTACTACACAAATTATTTTGCCTTCTGTAACAACTATCGGCCTTGCTTATCATCCACATAAAAAAGTAACACTTGCTTTTGATTGTAATTATGTTGGCTGGAAAACTTACGACACGCTTTCATTTGATTTTAAACAAAACACTGAAAAGTTAACTGACATTCATTCACCCCGTCAATATGAAAATGCTTTTATTTATAGATTAGGAGTTGAATATAAATGGAAGGAAAAAATAAGCCTGCGTGCAGGCAGCTATTATGACCAGACTCCTGTTATAGCCGGGTATCTTACT
>JANLUX010000260.1:0-19832 GCA_031363705.1 Bacteroidota bacterium | reverse complement strand
TCATGACTCATATTGGATAAAAATTGCTGCTTGAATTTTTCAGATTGCTGAGCTCTTTCTTTTTCTGTTTGTGCCTGCAATAGTTCTGCACGGGCTTTAAGTCCTAATTTTATAACTGCATATTCTTCCACCGTTTTATTTATTGTGGTTTCCAAATCAGTAAAGTCAATAGGTTTGGTTAGAAAATCAAAAGCACCCCGGTTCATTGCTGTGCGAATGTTTTGAAGATCAGAATAAGCAGAAACAACAACAGCTTTAAAATGTTTTTTAAGTTCACGTAAACGGGATAATAAAGTCAATCCATCCATTTCAGGCATATTGATATCTGTCATTACCATATCAAAATCATCTGATAATTCAATTTTATCCAATGCCTGTTTGCCGTTTAAAGCAAAATCAAAAATTAATTCATTGTTTTTTATCTTTTGACGAAAGCGTTGCTTGATAAGTAACTCCAGATCGGGCTCATCATCTACTACTAATATTCTGGCTGGTATATTTTTCATGCTATCGGTAATGTTATAATAAACTCTGTAAAGATACCCACCTTACTTTTAACATTCAACATTCCGCCATGGGCTTTAATAATATCATAACTCAAAGATAATCCCAGCCCTATTCCTTTTCCTGATGGTTTGGTAGTGAAGAAAGGTTCAAATATTTTTTCTTTCAGATGATCTGGTATGCCTGTTCCATTATCACCTATTAAAATTTTTATACCTCCATCAATAGCAAAAGTGGTAACCGAAACAACAGAATCATAATTTGTATCTGCCGATTGCTGTTTTTCGTTTACAGCATAAAAAGCATTGGCTAATAAATTTAAAAACACACGACTTATATCCTGAGATGAACATTCAATCAAAGGTAGCGTTCCTAAATTTTTTTCAATCCTGCATTTGAAATCGGGATTGGTTGCATGTAATCCTTCATAAGCAATCGGAATAAAATCCTTCAGCATATTATTAATATCAATCTTTTGTTTATCAAAAGAATCGCTATGCCCATATAATAACATGTTTTTTACTATCCCTGAGGCGCGCATTCCGTGATCTTTAATGCGATTCATGTTTTCTACTATTTCGTTCAATAACTGAGTACGCTCTTCAGGATCCGCATTAACAAAATCTTTGGCTAACAAAACACTTGCATCCGAAAAATTATTTACAAAGTTGAGCGGATTCTGTATTTCATGCGCAATGCCTGCCACCATTTTTCCAAGTGAAGCCAGTTTCTCCTGTCTTATTAGCTGCTCCTGCGTTTCCTGCAACTGCGTCAATGCCTGTTGAACTTCAATGTTTGATCTTTTAAGCTCGATGTTTTTCTTCCGGTTTTGCATGATGCTTAACAATGATACAATTAGTAAGAGCAGTGCAAGAGTAAATCCGACAATGAATGCATTTTTTAAATTTTTTTGCTGATCTGCATATTTTGTTTTTGCATTAATTTCATTCTGCTGCGAAGTGACACGAAAGTTATAAAGTTTTTTTTCAGTGGAGTCATTATAAACAACATCTCTCAAACTATCATAAATATTCAAAAAATAATATGCTTCCTTATAATTGCCCTTTTTAACCAACGCTTCAGAAATAACTTTTGAGGACGAAAACTTTATGTTGTTGTTATTTATTGAATCTGCAATTATGTAACACCGCTTTGCTATTGACAGTGATGAATCAATTTTATTTTGTTTTAAATATGCATCAGCAAGTTTTGATCCTGCATAGGCAATTGCAGAAATGTTATTGTTAACATCAAAATATTTGTAGGTGGCTTTATAATAATAAGCAGCGCTGTCAAATAGATTTCTTTTCATAAAGATATTACCTATTCCTACCAGAGTTTCCATTCTTCTTTGTAAGGTAATGTTGGAATCCGGTTGGCTTAATATTATTTTAAATATTGAATACGCCTCATCCAGATCACCTTTTTCTGTTAAGGCAAGGGCTTTTAAATATCTGGAGGTAAATGCCTGCGTAGGGGGATTGGCTTGCTGAGCATATTGAATAGATTCATTGTAATAGAAAAGTGCCTGATTTAAATCCTTTTTTTCATAAAAGATAAGTCCCAGATACATAAGTGCAATACTGGCTTTTTCCAGTTTGTTTTCAGCTTTATAAATTTCAAGGGCTTCGTTTTGTAATCTCTGTGCTTCCACATGATTATCTGACATCAGAAAAAAAGTCCCTAATTTCATTTTGGTGTCAGCGTAAGCTTCAAGATCAGCGTTATTTAATGCCAGTTGCCGAGCAATGTCTAAATAAGGTTTTCCTTTTGCAAACATTTCATGCCTTTCATAACTATCATAAATGGAATAGTTAAGTTGTATCCGCTGTTTATAGGTTAATGACTTGTTTTTTGAAGCCTGTATTAAACTATCAATATCATCCTGAGCATATATATTGTTATTGAAAACCAATGAAATAAAGACTAAAGAACAAAAAATATAATTCTTTAAAAAATTCATATTTTGGATAGTTTGGGTAAAAATATTAAAACGGTGGTCTGAAAAACTTTAATGAGAAAATAAATTCTCAAAAAACGGTTAATAGTCCCTTATAAAGGGAAATTATTAAAGTTAATTCAATAGTGTTTTCTTGATTTAAGATTTTGTTGGCTTTAGAAACGCTTTATGTCTTCCTTCATTACGTTCGGCCATTTGTTGCCGGTTGAGTTCAGTCGAATCCATAAATTTATAGCTGAACTCGTTAATAAATTTATCAGGATTCATACCTGCGCTTCCAGAAATTTTATTGATGCGCTCATATTGGTTATCTAACCTATTAAGCTCTTTTTTTTGTTCTTTGGTTAGTGACATTTTATCTTCTTTATGACCAAAGGCTAATTTACTGGTGGAAGCGGGCATGTTTTTTTTCATTTTGAAAAAGTTTTACACATATAATGGTTCATTAACTATAGATATGCTTTATCTCAAACGAATTTATATGTTGCATATTTGAAAAACTCAAAAAACTTGCCAGAAGTGATTGTAGAATTATATAATCAAATGAAATGGAGGAATTGTTTTAATAGATACAATTTAAAAATTGGTTATGCGTTAGTTAGCCGATTTCAAAAAATAAAACTTGACACGTACACTTTTATCCGTACCTTCGTCACCGAAAATAAAAGAATAATATTCGATAAAAAAGCATTAATAATCAATAAGATATGAGACAACTAAAGATTACCAAATCCATTACCAATCGTGAAAGCGCTTCATTTGAAAAGTATTTGCAGGAAATTGGTAAGGAAGAATTAATAACTGCACAGGAAGAAGTTAATTTAGCAAGGCGTATACGTGCGGGAGATCAAAAAGCACTTGAAAAACTTGTTAGAGCTAATCTTCGTTTTGTGGTTTCAGTAGCAAAACAATATCAAACCCAAGGCTTAAGTTTACCTGATTTAATTAATGAAGGCAACCTGGGCTTAATAAAAGCAGCTAAGAAATTTGATGAAACCCGTGGTTTTAAATTTATTTCTTATGCTGTATGGTGGATTCGTCAGAGCATTATGCAGGCTTTGGCCGAACAGGCGCGTATAGTAAGGCTTCCATTGAATCAGCTTGGAGCTGCCAATAAAGTTAAGAAAGCATTTAGCGAGCTGGAGCAGAAATTTGAGCGTGAGCCAAGTGCAGAAGAATTAAGTAACCTATTGGAGCTTCCAATGGACAAAATTGCTAATACGATGAAAATGCCAGGCAAGCATGTTAGTATGGATGCGCCTTTAGTTCAAGGTGAAGACAGCACTTTACTTGATGTTCTTGAAAACGGTGATTCTCCTGGAGCTGATGCATTATTATTGAATGAGAGCTTACAGAAAGAAATCAATCGCTCATTAGCAACATTGAGTGAACGTGAACAGGATGTTATAAAGATGTTTTATGGCATTGGCATTCAGCACGGTTTATCATTGGAAGAAATAGGCGAGAAATTTGATTTAACAAGTGAACGAGTTCGCCAGATAAAAGAGAAAGCGATTAAAACACTTCGTCAAAACTCACGCAATAAATTATTAAAAGCATATTTAGGTTAAGATAAATCCTCCGTGAAATTTTACAAACCCGTTTCTGAAAAGGAGCGGGTTTTTTGTTTTCTTCAGCTCATTATTTCTTCTAAAACTGTATAAGCCCGTAATCGTGTTCCTTGCGTATGATGCAGTTCATAATAGGTTACCAATCCATGAAGCAATTGTTTGCGCTCAACAGCATTCACTTTTAATAGATTTGAATCTTCAAAGCTTAACTCAGTGAGCTGATGAAATTTTTTACTGATCTCCGGTTCTAAATAGTAAGGATGCATAGGAGGTTGACTTTGATAAATTCCTTCCTGCAAATCAAAATAGGAAGATGTTGGAGAATAAGTGGCATTGGGGTGGAACCCTAAATAGCGTGTGAGTTGAATCATAAAAAAAAGATGGAAACGACTGCAATCATCATGTGAAATATCCAGTAGTTCAATAGAATGATGAATGAAATTAAAAAGCTCGGAGTTTTTTTCTTCTTCTTTGATAGAACGATGCAACACTTCAGCTAAGAAAATTGCCAATGCAGTTTTTACAGTTTGATATGGTATAGAACTTAATTGTGGCGATGCACTTAATTCTGAAACACGATGTAAGGTTTTGTGTGGCTTATAGTAACCAATCAGTTCAACAGTTGAGAGCGGATGCAATAAATTTTTATTGAAACGCGATTTCTGTTTTCTTACTCCATTAAGTAGAAAAGATTGCAATCCAAATTCTTCAGTGTATATTTTAGCAATCACACTTGCTTCAGCGTAATCGGTAGTGGTGAATACAATGCCTCTTGTTTTGCGAAGCATTAGAAAATAGTTGGCAATTGACAGTTGGCAGTTGACAGTTTTGTTTTCTGCATGGTAAAACTATTGTTGTTGTAATGCGAGTAAATCCTGCCCGATATCCTTGCGATAATATTCGTAATCAAAATGAATATGCTTGGCAGAACGATAACTTTTTTCTAAAGCTTCTTCTAAAGTATTTGCAAGTGAGGTCACCGCTAACACTCTTCCACCGGAAGTTATGATTCGCCTCACCCCCAACTCCTCTCCAAAGGAGAGGGGAGAGTTCTCCGACTTAGTTTCATCCATTGAAGTTCCTGCATGAAAGACAATACTTTCTTTTACATTATCTAAGCCGGTTATTTCAAAACCTTTTTCATAATTACCGGGATAACCTCCTGAAACCATCATCACTGTTGCAGCCGTTTGCGAATCAATTTCCAGTTTTATTTTATCCAATGTTTGATTCGCCACAGCATTAAATATTTCCACCAAATCAGTTTTGATACGTGGCAACACAACTTCTGTTTCAGGATCGCCCATTCTACAGTTGTATTCTATTACTAAAGGTTCATCGTTGACCTTCATCAATCCAATAAAAATAAATCCTTTGTAATTTATGTTTTCTTTTTGCAATCCGGTTATTGTAGGTTTAACAATTTTCTCTTCTACTTTTTGCAAAAAATCTTTGGTTGCAAAAGGAACAGGAGAAACCGCACCCATTCCACCAGTGTTTAATCCTGTATCGCCATTACCGATTCTTTTATAATCTTTTGCTTCAGGTAACAGCAGATAATTTTTTCCATCAGTTAAAACAAATACAGAAACTTCGATGCCCTTTAAAAATTCTTCAATTACAACTTCATGTCCTGCCTCACCAAATTTTTCGTTAAACAACATTGCTTTTAATTCTGCTTTTGCTTCGTCAGCTTCATCTAAAATTAAAACACCTTTTCCTGCAGCTAATCCGCTTGCTTTTAAAACATAAGGTGGTTTTAATGAATCAATAAATTTATTTGCATCATCAATTTTTGAAACAGTAAAACTTTTATAAGCAGCAGTTGGAATATTATTACGTTGCATAAATGCTTTACTGAATGCTTTGCTTCCTTCCAGTTTTGCACCAGCAGCATCAGGTCCGATAACAGGAATGGATTTCAATTCATTATCGCCAAGAAAGAAATCAACAATTCCTTTCACCAACGGATCCTCAGGACCAACAACAACCATCAAAATATTTTGTTTGATAACCAATGTTTTTACCGCATCAAAATCAGTTGTAGCTATTGCAATATTCTCACCGCAACTTAAGGTGCCGGCATTTCCGGGAGCAATAAAAAGTTTTTCACAATGTGGACTCTCACTCAGCTTCTTTGCAAAAGCATGCTCACGACCTCCACTTCCCAACAAAAGAATATTCATTTATTTTCTTATCATTAAAATAATTTCATTTTTTACAATTATTAAGGTTTTGGTTCAACCGCCATATTATAAAGTATGAATGAATAGATGTCTGTTATCTCATCAATTATTTTAGTAAGTGGCTTACCAGCTCCGTGACCTGCTTTTTGATCAATACGAATCATCACAGGAGAATTTCCTTTCTGGTGCTCCTGCAATGTTGCAATATATTTGAATGAATGAGCAGGCACCACACGATCATCATGATCGGCAGTAGTGACTAATGTAGCAGGATAAGCAATATCTTTTATGTTGTGAACAGGAGAATATTTGAATAGATTCTGAAATGATTTTGCGCTATCACTTGTTCCATATTCTACTGCCCATCCCCAGCCTACAGTAAATATGTGATAACGCAACATATCCATTACTCCCACTTGAGGAATCGCCACTCTGAAAAGATCGGGACGCTGATTGGCAACTGCACCAATCAGTAGTCCGCCATTGGAACCACCCTGAATGGCCAGCTTTGAAGGAGAAGTGTATTTATTGTTATTTAAAAATTCAGCGGCAGCAATAAAGTCATCGAACACAGTTTGTTTTTTATCTAACATTCCTGCCTTATGCCATTTATCTCCGTATTCTCCACCACCGCGCAGATTTGCCATTGCAAACACACCTCCATTTTCCAGCCACACTATGCGTGATGCGCTGAAAGAAGGTGTAAGACTTACATTAAATCCACCATACGCATAAAGCAATGTCGGATTATTTCCATCTTTTTTTAATTCTTTTTTATACACAATAAACATGGGAACGCTGGTGCCGTCTTTGCTTTTATAAAACACCTGCTCGGTTGTGTAATCATCAGGATTAAATTTAACATCTGAAGTTTTGAATGGAAAAATTTCGCCACTGGCTATATCATAACGATAAATGGCTGGAGGAAAGGTAAAGGAAGTAAACGTAAAAAATAATTCTTTATCATCACGGTTGCCAGCAAAACCTGAAACTGTTCCAAGAGAAGGCATTTTTATTTCATGTTCCATCTTACCATTTAAATCATATTGAATAACTTTTGATGTAACATCTTTCAGGTAACGCACAAAAATTTTGTTTCCGGTTATTGCAGCTCCTTCCATCAGGTATCCCTGGTCAGGTATAATTGTTTTCCAGTTTGTTTTTAAAGGATTTAACGGATCAATAAGTATTGCCCGGTTATTCGCAGCGCCATCATTGGTTATTATCAGTAATTGATCACCAATGTTGTCCACTACTGCATATTCATAAGCAAATCCTTTGAACAAAAGTTTTATTTCACTGCCCGGTTTGGTAAGGTCTTTATAATAAATTTCTTGTCCATAGGTTCCTTCCGCACCGTATATAATCAGAAAGTGTTCGTCTTCGGTTGTTTGGGCACTGAAATAACGAAGCGGATGATCCTTATCCTTGTAAATCAGCTTGTCGTAAGTCTGTGATGTGCCTAGTTCGTGATACCACACCTGATGATATTCATTTCTGCCTGACAGCATACTGCCTTTTGTTGGTTCATCATAGCGGCTGTAAAAAAATCCGTTCTTATACCATGAAGCCCCTGAGAATTTCACCCATTTCAAATCATCTGTCGTATGTTGTGCATCTTCAATCGTCATTACCTTAATGCTTTGCCAGTCGGATCCGGATTCATTCACAGCATAAGCAATATGTTTTTTATCTTGGGAATAACCTAGTATTGTTACAGCTGAAGTTCCATCTTTATTCAATGCATTAGGATCAAGAAATACACGGGGTTCACCGTTTAATCCTTTCTGATAGTAAATCACACTTTGATTTTGCAAGCCATCATTTTTACTGAAGAAATAATAATCACCTGCTTTAAATGGTGCAGCGTATTTCGGATAATTAAATATTTCTGTTATACGTTGTTTGAGCTGATCACGAAACGGGATGTTCTGAAGGTAAGAGTTTGTTACCGCATTTTGTTGCTTCACCCATTCACCTACATCTGCAGCTGTATCGTATTCAAGCCAGCGATAAGGATCATTAACTACTGTACCGAAATAATTTTCTTTCTGATTGGTTTTTTTTGTTACTGGATAATTGATAACTGATTTGTTTTGTGCATTAATGCTGTTGCTCATGAGTATAGCCAATGCAATTAGGAGTATGTTTTTCATTTATTATGAATAAGAAGGCAAAGATAAATTTAAGACTCGGTTATATTTCAGAAATTAGATGTACTGAGTAAGATGAGCGATGTACACTGAAAAACTTACGATCTGATTTAATAGAAGAACATTTTATTTGAACTTTAGGTCTTTCTCATTAACTGTAAAATTGCTTCGCTCTTCAGCTGCTTTATTAAATGAATTCATTTTCAGAACACGCTCACCCGGTTTCCCTTTAATAGAGATAACAGTAAAATTATTTTCAAGAACCAAAGTTTCAGGAACGCGATCCGGATTTTTAAATTCAGGTGTTCCTGAAATATTATAGACTCCTGATGTAAGGGGAGAACTGGTGATATCATATATAGGATAACCTTTCTTGGGCTGATATTTTATCACCTCTGAAAAATGCCTGTCACCAGTTAGAAATACAATTCCATCAATTTTATATTCAGCAATAAAGTTTAAAAGCTCATAATATTCGCAGGGATAATCACGCAGGCATTCGCCTTTGTTCAACGGGTTTAAAACCTGGCTACCAGTAACAATGAATTTGAAAGGTGCAAAAGAGTTAAGCAGATTGTTTTCAAGCCATGTTAATTGTTGCATACCATAAAATTGTTTTTCGCAATTAGGCTTGCCGTTTATACTGTCAAGAATTTGATCAGGTGAGCGATGATACCGATCATCCATCAAAAAAAAGTCGCAATCACTCCAGGAAATTTTGCTGTAAATACCTTCGTTATTTGTTTCACCGTAAGTTTTGTTACCCCAATATTTTTTAAACAAAGCAAGTGATTCATCTTTTAGTTCCCACGATTCATCGCTATCATTCGGTCCGTAATCATGATCATCCCAAATCGCAAAGTTGGGGCGTGAGGAAAGTAAATCACGCATTTGCGGAGTTTTACGATTGTATGAATAACGATAATGCATTCCAACCCGTGAGCTGTAATCTGCCTCTCGAAAATATAAATTATCACCCATCCAAATCATAAAATCGGTTGAGTAATTTCCCATAGTCGTCAATATTGCAGGATCTTGTCCGTAAGCATTTCCAGGACGATCATATTGTTCGTCATTGATGTAAGAACAACTTCCGATCATAAATGAAAAGTCAGGTGGGTCTTTACGGTACTGCCATAAATCTTTAGTATGGAATTGATAGGGCTTTTGCTTTTCAACTTCTTTATAATTAAGCACAATTGAATATTCATAATGCATATTCATTTTAAGGTTTGGCAATTCAAAATGAATTGGATTGTAAGGATTGCCGAGCGGCCCTGTGTAATCAACCTCGTAGAAAAAATCAATATTGTTATATTCCCAGTAGCGGATACTTGCGTGCTTCACTTCCTGGCTAACCTCACACCATATGTAAGCTGACCGGTGCTCTACATAGCCTAGCATGGGACCCGAAATCAAAAGCGGAAAATTCTGAGTGTCTTGTGAAAAGCCATTCAGGTTGACAATTAAAAATAATATTGTTATAAGTTGTTTCATCATAGAAGCCTTGATGAACCAAATATATACTATTCAATATTATTTGTTCAATAAACTATTCCAGCCCTGAGCTGTAAGCGGATGTGAAACATTTTGTGTGTCAATCAAAGTATAGCCTGCGCTTTCATCAGTTATATGACCAATGATTGATATTTCCGAGCGGTCTTTAATTTTTTCATACTCTGATAATGGAATCGTAAAAAGCAATTCGTAATCTTCACCTCCATTCATTGCTGCAACTGTTGGAACCATTTCAAATTCATCAGCCAATTGACGGGTAAGATGATCAATCGGAATTTTTTCTTCATATACCTGACAACCCACTTTTGATTGAGTGCATATATGTAAAAGCTCTGATGAAAGTCCATCAGAAATATCAATCATTGATGTTGGTTTAATATTTAGTTCTTTAAGTTGCCTGATGATATCTTTTCTCGCCTCAGGTTTTAGCTGGCGTTCTAACAAATAATCATAACCGGATAAATCAGGTTGAACAGTTGGGGTTTCGAGATAAACTTGTTTCTCACGCTGTAAAAGTTGAAGCCCCATGTAAGCAGCACCTAAATCTCCGGTTACACAAATCAGATCGTTAAGGGAAGCACCATCACGATAAACCAAATCTTCTTTTTTCGCTGCGCCAATTGCAGTAACACTTATCACTAATCCCGAAGCACTTGCAGAAGTATCACCCCCTACCAGATCAACACCATACATATCACACGCTAACCGGATGCCTTCGTATAATTCTTCAACAGCATCCAAAGAAAAACGATTTGATAAACCTAATCCGATTACTATCTGTTTGGGTTCAGCATTCATTGCATAGATGTCGCTTACATTTACCACCACCGCTTTGTAACCTAAGTGTTTCAAAGGACAATAAGAAAGATCAAAATGGATTTTCTCTAAAAGCAAATCGGTGGTTACCACTGTTAAAAGCTTGTTATCAATCACTGCAGCATCATCTCCAATACCCTCTAAACTCTCCGGATTTTTTAGTTGAACAGCGTTTTTTATAAAATTTATCAGTCCAAACTCACCCAATTCATTTAGTTCGGTACGGTCTTCTTTGTTTTCAAACATGGTTTACTTTTTATTGTTGGTAAAAGTAGGAACTCTATGTCAGCCCTATGACAAGACATGGTTTTTCTCCCTATGAAGAGTGGTGATTTCCTTCTTTAAGACCATTAAAACACGTATCTTTGTAAAAAATTTATTAACAATGATTTTAGTAACAGAAAAAGCAAAAAGCAAGGCTTTGAAAATCATGCAGGAAGAGCAACATCCTGCTGATTCTTTCATCCGTGTTGGGGTGGAAGGAGGAGGATGTTCAGGTCTTTCTTACAAGCTTGTGTTTGATAATCAGATAAAAGAAGGAGACAAAGTATTTGAAGATAAAGGAATTAAGATTGTTTGCGATAAAAAATCGTTCTTATACTTAGTGGGAACCGAACTTGATTTCTCCGATGGCTTAAACGGGAAAGGATTTGAGTTTCATAATCCAAACGCAACACGTACCTGCGGATGCGGTGAAAGTTTTGCGGTGTAAATAAATTCTTATGCAACAAGATGAGTTTGATAGAGAAGTTGGAAAATACTTACTCGATTTATCAAAACTAATATTTGGAGGTGTTGTTCTTGCATCGGTCATAAGAATTGAAGATATATCGAGAGGATTAATATTAGTGACAGGAACATTAATTAGCTTGGTGGCAGCATATTTCGGATTTAAAATTCTAAAGAAAAATAAATAAAATGGAAACACTAATTTTTTTTATATCTATAGGAATTATAGTAACAGTTTTTGGGAGTTGGTATTTGCATAGAATGAAACAACAAGAAAACAAGCATCAGCATTAATTGCTAATTATATTGATCTATAAAGTGAAATTATATTGATTTATCTATGGATAAATCAGAAAAATAATTATGTCAGACGATTTAAAATTATTAGATGAAGTAACCAACACCGAATATAAGTGGGGTTTTGTTTCTGACTTTGAGAGCGACAATGCACCTATTGGTTTGGATGAAAGCACCGTGCGTTTTATTTCTGCAAAAAAAAATGAACCCGAGTGGTTGCTTGAGTGGAGATTAAAAGCATTCCGTCACTGGCAATCGTTGAAACAGGAAGAGCCAACGTGGGCAAACATCCATCATCCTAAAATAGATTTTCAAAATATTATTTATTACTCTGCACCTAAACCTAAACCACAATTAAATTCATTGGATGAATTGGATCCTGAAATAAAAGCAACGTTTGATAAACTTGGAATTTCTTTATTGGAACAAAAACGTTTGGCAGGAGTTGCTGTGGATGCAGTGATAGATTCTGTTTCTGTAAAAACAACTTTCAGGGAAGAACTTGCCAAGCTTGGAATTATTTTTTGCTCGTTCAGCGAAGCAGTGCAGGAACATCCTGAATTGATAAAAAAATATTTAGGCAGTGTTGTTCCGATGACTGATAATTTTTATGCTTCGTTAAACAGTGCTGTGTTTAGTGATGGTTCGTTTTGTTATATTCCAAAAGGAGTTCGTTGCCCGATGGAGTTGAGTACTTATTTCAGGATTAATTCTGCAGGAACAGGGCAGTTTGAAAGAACGTTGATTATCGCTGATGAAGGAAGCTTTGTGAGCTATCTTGAAGGTTGCACTGCACCTATGCGTGATGAGAACCAGTTACATGCAGCAGTGGTTGAAATTTATTCGCATAAAAATGCACAGGTTAAGTACTCAACGGTTCAGAACTGGTATCCGGGAAACAAGGAAGGCAAAGGTGGTATTTACAATTTTGTAACTAAGCGCGGAATTTGTGCAGGTGATAATTCCAAAATAAGCTGGACACAAGTTGAAACCGGAAGTGCAATAACCTGGAAGTATCCGAGCGTTATTTTAAAAGGTGATAATTCAATCGGTGAGTTTTATTCAGTTGCTGTAACTAATAACATGCAACAAGCCGATACAGGAACCAAGATGATTCATATCGGAAAAAACACACGAAGTACGATTATTTCAAAAGGAATCAGTGGAGGAAAATCTCAAAACAGTTATCGTGGTTTGGTTAAGATTAATAAGAAAGCTGAGAATGCGCGTAATTTTTCACAGTGTGATAGTTTGTTGCTTGGCGATAAATGCGGAGCGCACACATTTCCTTATCTCGAAGTAAATAATAAAACTGCACGTGTTGAGCACGAAGCCACCACAAGTAAAGTTGGTGAGGATCAGATTTTTTATTGCAATCAACGAGGAATTTCAACAGAAGATGCTGTAGGTTTAATCGTGAATGGATATTGCAAAGAAGTATTTAATCAATTGCCGATGGAGTTTGCTGTGGAAGCACAGAAATTATTGGCGATAAGTTTAGAAGGAAGTGTTGGATAATATGTTTGAAAAATGAGAAAATCAGAACTTAAATTAAAGCTTCATAATCTTGTTGACCAAATAAATGACGAAATGATTTTGCTTAATTTCTATGATGCGTTTTCTTCTCTTACATCAGAAAAAAAAAATAATTATGAACTTTCAGAAGAACAGAATACCCGCTTATCTGAATCTCTTGTTCAATATAAAAATGGGAATGTTGTTGATGATAATGAAGTAAGAAAGCAAATTGCTTCATGGTTAGAAAAATAATCTGGACCAATAACGCGCAGGAGGATTTTAAACAGGTTATTGAATATTTATATGAAGAGTGGTCAGAACGAATAGCCTTAAATTTTATAGCAACATTTTACTCGAAAATTGAATTGATTGATAAATTGCCACAAATAGGAATGAAAGTCGAGAACCATGAAAATGTAAATAGAATATTGATAACAAAGCACAATATTCTTTATTATTTAATTACTGAAAAAGAAATTGTGCTCCTGGATTTATTTGATACAAGACAAAATCCGAAAAAAAATAAATTCAGAAATTAGTTAGAAATATAAATGTTAGAAATAAAAAATTTAATAGCAAAAGTTGAAGACAAGCAAATTCTGAATGGGATTAATCTTGAAGTTAAACCCGGAGAAGTACATGCGATTATGGGACCAAATGGTTCAGGTAAAAGCACCCTCGCTTCAGTGCTTGCAGGAAAAGATAATTATGAAGTTGTGGATGGCGAAATTTTATTTGAAGGAGAAAACATCAGCGAGATGTCTCCTGAAGACCGTGCACGCAAAGGATTGTTTCTTGCCTTTCAATATCCAATAGAAATTCCGGGTGTAAGCAATGCAAACTTTTTGAAGACTGCATTGAATGAAGTTCGCAAATCAAAAGGATTGGAACCTTTAGACTCAAAAGATTTTCTTATTCTGATGAAAGAGAAAATGAAACTGGTGGAGATGGATAAAGCAATGACTCAACGAAGTGTGAATGAAGGTTTCAGTGGAGGTGAGAAAAAACGCAATGAAATTTTTCAGATGGCAATGCTTGAACCGAAGTTATGTGTATTGGATGAAACAGACTCAGGTTTGGATATAGATGCATTGCGTATTGTAGCTAATGGCGTAAACGGATTAAGAAATAAAGAACGTTCATTTATAGTGATTACGCACTATCAACGTTTGTTGGATTATATCGTTCCTGATTTTGTGCATGTTTTATACAATGGAAAAATTGTAAAGAGCGGAACCAAAGAACTCGCTCTTGAACTGGAAGAGAAAGGATATGACTGGATAAAGGAAGAAGTAACTGTTTAAACGAAACTAATCTGTGCAATCTGTGGCAATAAATATTGAAGGAAAAGAAAAGTTTGTAAATGACTTTGAAACATTCTCTGAATTATATTTAAGAAATAATTCTTTGAATGCATTACGTAAAAGTTCTATCAGCAGGTTTTACGAATTAGGTTTTCCTACAACCAAAAACGAAGAATGGAAGTACACCAACGTTTCTAATATTACAAAAAATAATTTCCGTTTCCTTACTCCTTCTGATAAATTTTCACTCACTAAAAATGATATTAAACCTTTTTTAATCTGTGGAAAAGATGCTATTGTTTTGGTTTTTGAGAATGGCAGATTTAACGAGTCGCTTTCAGTAATTAATAATCTTCCTGCAAATGTTGTTGTCTCTTCTCTCGCTTCTTCATTGGAGAATGATATAGTAAAGCAGCATCTTGGTAAATACGCTTCAATTAAAACAGAAAGCTTTATCGCTTTGAATACTGCATTTATTTATGATGGTGCATTCATTCATATTCCTGCAAATGTAAATCTGGATCAACCGATTCATTTTCTTTATGTGAGTGATGCAAGAGTTGAGTCAACAGTTTCTTACCCGCGTAATTTAATTGTTGCAGAAAAAAATTCGCAGGTAAAGATTGCGGAATCTTATCATACTATCTCTTCTGTGAACCATCATTTCACAAACAGTGTAACGGAAGTCGTTGTTAAAGAAAATGCAAAAGTGGAGTTTGATAAATTTCAAAATGAAACGGCAGAAGCATTTCATATTAATCATACCGAAGCTTACCAGGAAAAAAACAGCATGTTTGATATTTCAACTGTGACATTGGGTGGAGGGTTGGTTCGTAACAATCTTCATATCGTTCTTGATGGAGAGAATTGTACTTCACATTTGCATGGATTGTATTTGGTAAACGGAACACAGTTAGTGGACAACCATACTTTAGTGGATCATGCAAAACCTAATTGCTACAGTAACGAATTATACAAAGGAATTATCGATGATAAGGGACAAGGTGTGTTCAACGGAAAAATATTGGTGAGAAAGGATGCGCAAAAAACAAATGCTTATCAATCCAATAAAAATATTTTATTGAGTGATGATGCAAGCATGAATGCCAAACCGCAGCTCGAAATTTTTGCTGATGATGTAAAATGCAGTCATGGAGCAACCACGGGTCAGTTGGATGAGGATGCGTTATTTTATTTGCGTTCACGCGGAATAGGAGAAGAAAATGCAAAAGCACTTTTGAACATTGCATTTTCGAATGATGTGCTAAATCATATTTCTATAGAAGCAATGCGTGATAAAATTGCTAACTTAGTATTTGAAAAATTGAAGAGATAAAATCATGACCGCATCAGAATTCATATCTAAGTTTAATTTGTTTCCAGAAGAATACAAAAAACTGTTACTGGAACTTGCTGGTAAATTGTGGGAAAAGGTTGAAAAGAACGAAAAGTCTCAGCAACAAACGAAAATAAGGCAACCCGGTTTTGGAAAAGGAATTTTCAAGAACGTTCCCGATGCCGATGAATTTAATAAGCCTTTGGATGATTTCAAAGACTATATGTAATGAACTATTTATTAGACACGCATATTTTTCTTTGGTTCATTGAGGATAATAAAAAGTTAGCCCATCTGGTTAAGCAAGAAATAAGTAATTTAAATAACAATATTTTTTTGAGCAAAGCCACTCTTTGGGAAATAATAATTAAAACCAGCATTGGGAAACTGGAATTAGATAAGGAATTAGATGAGATTGAGAAAGCTATTGCATTCTATAATTTAATTTTACTTGATATTAATTTTTCTCATTTGAAAAAATTGTTTTTACTTGAGCATTATCATCGCGATCCTTTTGACAGAATGATTATTGCACAAGCCATTTCTGAAGATTTAATTGTTATTTCAGATGATCCGTTCTTTAAACAGTATCCTGTTAAACTTATGAAATATTGATGGAAAATATTCCTGAGACTGTTTTATCTTCAGATTTGAATATTCAAATTATCAGAAACGATTTCCCCATCCTTTCTCAAAAAGCTTATAACAAACCTTTAATTTATTTTGATAATGCAGCCACTTCCCAAAAACCACAGGTTGTTATTGATGCATTGATAAATTATTATTCCGGATACAACGCAAACATTCATCGTGGAGTTCATTTTTTATCACAAAAGGCCTCGCAGGCATTTGACGATGTGCGTGTAAAAGTTCAAAAATTTGTTAATGCAAAGTCAGAAAGGGAAATAATTTTTACGCGCGGAACAACAGAGTCAATAAACCTTGTTGCTTCATCTTACGGAAGAAAAAATATTTCAGAAGGAGACGAAATAATTATTTCCGCAATGGAGCATCACAGCAATATTGTGCCATGGCAAATGTTGTGTGAGGAGAAAAAAGCGGTGTTGAAAGTAATTCCAATGAATGACAATGGCGAATTGTTCTTAGATGAATTTGAAAAACTGCTTTCGCCAAAAACAAAATTTATTTCTCTTGTTCATATTTCTAATTCACTCGGAACAATTAATCCTGTTAAGGAAATTATTAAAATCGTACGTAAGTACTCTCTCTCCTTGGGAGAGGGTCGGGGTGTTGTCCCTATTCCTATAATGGTTGATGGAGCACAATCTGCTGTTCATATTCCCATTGATGTGCAGGATTTGGATTGCGATTTTTTTGGTTTCAGCGGACATAAAATGTTCGGACCAACAGGCGTTGGATGTTTGTATGGAAAATTGAATTTGCTTGAAGCAATGCCTCCGTACCAGGGTGGAGGAGAAATGATTTCTTCGGTAAGTTTTGAAAAAACAACTTACAATGAAGTCCCATTTAAGTTTGAAGCAGGTACTCCAAACATAGCTGATGTAATTGCACTCGGAAATGCATTCGATTACATTCAATCATTAGAGCGAAGAAAAATTTTTGAATATGAGCATGAACTGATGCAATATGCAACGGATGAATTAAAAAAAATTGATGGAATAAAACTCATCGGCACAGCTAAAGAAAAAGCAAGTATTGTTTCTTTCATCATTGAAGGCGTGAATGCGTTGGATGCAGGAATGTATCTCGATACTTTAGGAATTGCTGTTCGAACCGGTCATCATTGTACTGAACCTGTGATGACATGTTTTAATATTTCCGGAACTATCCGTGCTTCATTTTTGTTTTACAATACGAAGGAAGAAATTGATGTGATGATTGAAGGTGTGAAACAAGCGATAAAACTTTTGAGATAATCTGTTTACGCTTCATGCTTAACTTTGCAGTATAATTTTATGAATAGCATCACTGCAATAGAAAAAGAAATTACAGAAGAATTTGAACTTTTTGATGAATGGTCAGAAAAGTATCAATACATCATCGAGCTTGGGCAAAAATTACCTGTACTTGCTGAAAAATATAAAATTGAAGAAAATAAAATCAAAGGTTGCCAAAGCAGTGTTTGGCTAAACAGCTATGAAAAGGATGGAAGAATATTTTTTGAAGCAGACAGTGATTCAACTTTCGTGAAAGGAGAAATTGCTTTGTTGATTCGTGTGTTATCCGGTCAAAAACCAGAGTACATTGTAAAAACCGATTTGAAATTTATTGATGAAATTGGATTGAGACAACACATTGCAGTTACAAGAGCAAATGGATTGGCAAATATGATTAAGCAGATGAAGTTATATGCATTAGGATTTCAAAATCAAGAACACAAATGAAAAGGTTATCAATTGGCAATAAACAATTGGCAATAGAAGTTTGCAAATTGCTTATTGCTAATTGCCAATTTAATTAAAATGGAAGAGGTAAAATCATTGGAGGAAAGAATTAAGGACGTAATTAAAACGTGTTACGATCCTGAAATTCCTGTAAACATCTGGGAGTTGGGTTTGATTTATGAAATAAAAGTGGATGACGGCAATGATGTGTTGGTGAGAATGACTTTAACATCTCCTGCTTGTCCTGTTGCAGAAACTTTACCCGTTGAAGTTGAAAATAAAATCAAAGAAATTCCTGATGTAAACAGTGCAAAGGTGGAGATCACTTTTGATCCTCCTTGGGATAAAGAAATGATGAGTGAAGAAGCAAGGCTGGAATTAGGTATGTGGTAGTTTTATCTTAGCAACTATTACCCAACTAATTATTTCATCAGTTCTCCTGTCAGCCTTTTTAAATTAGTTTCAGCAATCTTGGTATCATAACGTGCAATCACTAAACGATTTTGCGCCTCATTAAATGATTGCTGCGCTTCTTTCAATAATAATTCATTGATAATACCTGAACGATACCGGGCTAAGGACAGGTCAACATTTTCCTTTGCAAGCAGACTGTTCTCTTCTTCTAGTTTTAAAAGTTCAAGGTTATTTTGAAAATTACGGAAAGCCACAAGAAGTTGGGCATTGATTTCTGTTTTAACACTTTCAAAATTTATTTTGCTGTTTTCATAATCAAGCTTTGCATTCCTGATATTCCGGTTAAGGTTAAATCCGTTAAACAAATTATAAGTAACAGTAAAACCATAATTAAATCCATTAGTTTGGTTTTCTAAAATAAAACCGGCTTGCGAATTTGATTTTGTATAGTTATATCCTGCATTCAGATCCAGTTTTGGAAATCGCTGACTACGCCATTCTTTAATATAATAATTGTAAATATTCGTGTTTCTTTCAGCAAGTAAAATGGAAGTGTTTTCATTCGTGATTTTAGATTTAATATAATCGTAAGCAGCATTATAATTTATCTCAATACTATCACTCACATCAAAATCCAAAGAAACATCACGGGCAAGCAAACGGTTTAAATTAACCTTTGCGTTTTCAATTGCAATTTGTTGTTTTTTATAAGAGGATAAATCAGCATTTTTATCAACCTGTGCCTGAAGGTATTCAACCTTTGAAGAAGAACCGATTTCAAATTTTGTTTTAGCAATATTGAGTTTTACATTGGAAATATTCATTGAAGAATCAATTACAACCAACAATGCTTTCTGCCTGATCACATCAAAATAACCAGCAATAATTTCAGACACTGTATTCTCTATTGTAAGTCTCGCATTCAGTTCTCCCATTTCTTCCAATGCTTTTAACCGGTTGTAAGTTGCAAACATTCTGAATCCATCAAAAACTGTCCACCCTAATGCTGCGCTTGCATTGAGCGAACTGGAAGTTGCTCCTGTTCTGTTTATTTCGCTTCCGCTGGAATATTTTTGTTTAGTATCACTAACACTGTTGTTTTGAGAAAGACCCAAATCCAACCTGGGAAGCATGCCTGCATTCCCTACGGAAAAATTATT
>JANLUX010000200.1:0-10013 GCA_031363705.1 Bacteroidota bacterium | reverse complement strand
AGGGATTGTAACTTTAGGCAACATCACAATAAAATTATCAGGAAGCCGACCGTTTGTTTTTTCTAAAAGTGTAGTGAGAAAAATATCCAAGGTGCGAACACCACGTTGTTTTAAGTCTTCTGTAAAAGGTTTAATACGAATTCCGATAAAGGGAGAAATGGTTTTGTTTTCCATTCCTTTGGCAAGCTCTGTTGCTGCATTCACAGCCGTTGCATCTTCTTCCTCATCCGGACGATTACCAAATCCATCTTCAAAATCAATTCTGAAATCTTCTACAGCTTCACGTTCGAGCTTTGCAATTATTTTTTTGTAAACAGTATAAGCGAGCCAAGCATCGTTTTTTTTGCGTTGCTCCTCTTTCATCTTATCCAACTGTTCAGTAAGCTTTTTAATTTTAGAATTTGTCTTAGGCAAGGATTTATGTCCCGACAACTTTAAAACTTTTGCCAGTTCCACAAAATTGGGCGCATACGTTGTAAAACTTTTCAGGGCAGTTTTTCCCATCTTAAGGGTACTATCACTTTTAAAAAGATTTGCTCCTCCATAAACAGTATGCACCGGCTGACGATCGGGTTTATCACCGGGATAAATATTCTGAAATTTAAGATTGAATGTTTTTAAATTGTTAAGGATTGTTTCCTTTTCGTTTTGTGGAATTGATAGTTTCATTTAATCGGATAACAGTTAATTTTTGAGTTGCTAAAAATACGTTTTCTTTGATTTAAACTTTAGAAAAATAAAATGTTTTTACAGGTAAATAGTTTTCATTTGGATTCATTCAACACTATTCGAAAGAAAAACATTAATTTTACAAATTAGAAGTCATACTTCTAATTTGTAAAAAATAAAATATGATAATCCATCGGCATCTCACTGAGCTCATAAAAACAAGAGCAAGAAAATTACCTGTTATAACTATTACCGGACCCAGGCAATCAGGTAAAACTACATTAGCCAAACTTGTTTTTCCAAGTTACAGGTTCGTTAGTTTGGAAAATACTGACACACGGGCTTATGCTCTCAAGGACCCGCGCGGTTTCTTAGATGAATACGGACCTCGCTTAATCATTGATGAAGCACAATATGTTCCTAAAATATTTTCGCACATACAACATGTTGTTGATGAATCAGGAAAAGTGGGTCAATTCGTGTTGACCGGTTCACAGAATTTTAAACTTACTTCTTCCATCAGCCAAAGTTTAGCCGGAAGAGCTGCTGCATTTACTCTACTGCCATTCACTTTAAACGAGCTGCGTGACGGAGGAAAACTAAAAGGTAATGTATGGCAAAATATACACAGAGGTTTTTATCCCCGGTTGTTCAGCCGTCATCTGAAGCCCGCTGAATGGCTGCCGGATTACAGGCGGGATTATGTGGAGCGAGACGTCAGGAACATTAAAAACATTGGCAACCTTCATTCATTTCAGCAGTTTATGAAATTATGCGCAGCACGATGTGGACAGATCATTAATTTCTCAAATATCGGCAATGAGATAGGTGTAAGCTATCAGACGATTAAAAGCTGGATAAGTGTGCTGGAAGCGAGCTATATTATTTTTATATTGCCGGCTTATCACCGCAATTTCAGGAAGCGGATAACTAAAACACCCAAGCTTTATTTCTATGATACAGGCTTGCTGTGTTCGCTGCTTGAATTTGAAACAGTAAATGAATTAATGCGTTCACCCTTTCGCGGATCAGTATTTGAAAATTTTCTTGTAGCTGAATTTTTTAAGAATGCATATCACCGAAGTGAGAACCGCTCGTTTTATTACTGGCGTGATAATACGGGAAATGAAATTGATCTTGCGTTTGAAAAAAATAACCGCATACATCTTTACGAGATGAAATCAAGCGCAACCATGGATGAATCATTACTCCGGAATTTGTACCTTTTTGAAAAATTTGATGTAAAATTACCGGTGAACAGGACCTTGATTTATGCGGGCGCTGAAACTCAGAAACAAAAAGAAATTCGTGTATTACCCTGGAACCATGAAGATGTTTTCAAGTGGTAATTGGTTTTCTATTGTTTACAAATTAGAAGTTTAACTTCTAATTTGTAAACTTTTGGTATTTCAAAATCATGGTTTAGCTTGCCTGTTCAGATGATTCATCACCATTCTCAAATCATTGTAATCGTAATCGCTCATTTCATTTTTAAAAGCAGTATAGTCAGGTACAACGTGTTTTTTAATGAATGTTTCGAATTTTTCAAGCTTATCCCCAGGCATCACATCTTTAATATTTATTTCGCCTGCTAAAATCCATTTGGCAATATGACTTTTGATGGTACCCGTTGCCATTGAACGCATGGCTGCAATTTCTTCAATTGTTTTTCCTTGTTTGTGTAATTCGAGTGTGTCTTTGTAAGTAGAACCTTTTTCTTTCTTCTTCGAGGTGTTAGTGGTTTCCACCTGTTTCACTAATTGTTTTGTAATCTTTTTTTCGCCTGTGTACAATTGTTCATTCATAAAATTGGCAGCATAGAGTTGTGCAATCTTACTCCAGAAGCTGTCGCGTATATCCTGTACATCGTTCACATATTTTTTTACTTTGGCTACATAAGCGTATTCAGCAATGTGGTGTTGAATAAGCGTAATAATTTTAGTGAAGATAAACTCAGTGAAATAGTTAATCGCCTTTGCACAACGTTCTTTCAACAAATCAATGTTTTTTACATCGGCTTCATAAGCCACCAACAATTTTTCAAGCTGTATATTAAATTTATTTGCAGTTGCAATTAATTCCTGCATATAATCTTCTATATCTTTAATCAACTTAATTATTGTTTCTTTATCAGGAATAGTTTTGGATGCAACCAGATCTTTCCACTCTGCGATTCGATAATTTAATTTTTCAAAAGTGAACAGGCGCTTAATTTGTTGTCGTGCAAATCGAGACTTAGCTTCTGCAAGAATGGTTTCCAATTGTGCTGATTGATGATGACCGGAAGAAAATGTTTCAATCTTATCATCATTATATAAAACATCCTGCGTAATGCGTGAATGCAAAACAATTCCCTCCAGGCTTCTGCAACGGCTTAATGCTACATACACTTGTCCTGCAGCAAATGACTGACCTGCATCAATTATCACTTTGTCAAAAGTTAATCCCTGGCTTTTATGAATGGTGATTGCCCATGCTAACCGCAATGGATATTGCGTGAATGAACCCAACAGATTTTTTTGAACTCTTTCAGTTTCCTTTTCAACAGTGTAATTAATATTTTCCCATGTTTCGCGATGAAGTGTAAAATGTTCGCCTGTATCATTAAACGCAACTGTTATTTTGCTTTCATTTATTGCTGTCACAATTGCAAGCTTGCCATTATAATATTTTCCTTCTTCAGTATCATTTTTAATAAACATTACCTGCGCCCCTTGTTTTAAATTCAGGATTCGTTCGCAGGGATAAATGTGCTCAGGAAAATCATCTTCAATAAATGCTTCAAATGAATAAAGTTTAGAAGGCAGCTTTCGCAATTCGTTTTCATTTACACTATCCGCTTTCCTGTTATGCGTGCTTAATAAAATGTAGCCGGGTTCCGTGGGATTAAATTCCGGAATAAATCTTTTTTCCAAATGCTCATAATCATACTCTGTTAATTCGCGGCTGCGGATATTATTCAGAATATTCAGAAACAATTCGTCCTGCTGACGATAGATTTTCTTTAATTCAATTTGAACGGCATCCAGTTTTTGGTAAACCTGCGAATCAAAAAAATAAGGACTCGAATAAAATTGCTTTAGCAGTACCCATTCATTGTCTCTTGTTACCGGTGGCAGCTGGTGCATGTCACCGATTAACATTACCTGCACTCCACCAAACGGATTTCTATTCCTTCTGATAATTTGCAAAACATAATCAACAGCATCCAAAATATCGCAACGCACCATGCTCACTTCATCAATAATGAGCAACTCCATTTCTTCAATTACTTTGCGTTTATCTCTGTTAAAACGAATATGACCTGCAAGCATTCTCTTGTTGGTTGCAATATTGCGGTCAACAAAATCATTGGAAGGAATAAAAGAGGTGAGAGGAAGATTAAACATTGAATGAATAGTTACACCACCCGCATTGATGGCAGCTACTCCGGTTGGAGCAACCACTACAAAATTTTTTGTCGTTTGTTCAGCAAGTTTTTTCAGCAAAGTGGTTTTTCCGGTTCCCGCTTTGCCGGTAAGAAATATGTGCTGATCAGTATGTAAGGCAAATTGTTCGGCTAATTGGAACTCGTGATTCTCCATTGATAAATTTTTACTGAATCAAATATAAATTAAATAATTCAGCTTCCGCGATAAGTTGAATATCCGAAAGGATTTAACAACAACGGCACATGATAATGCTTGGAGTCAGTAATCTCAAACGCTATGGCTACTTTAGGATAAAAAGTTTTTATGTTTTGAGAATTAAAATAAGCGTATGTATCAAAAACAAGCTGATAAGTTCCGGGAGAAACTATTTTGTTTTCAGGCAACAAATCACTTATACGCCCATCAGTATTGGTTCTTCCGTTAGCTAATTTTTCCCACTTGCCATTTGAAAAATGTTCTAGTACAATGCTCACGCCTTCAGCCGGTTTGCCAAGTGAAGTATCCAATACATGTGTTGTTATCTGGCTCATGCAAATAATTTTTCTATACGAAGATGCGTAATTTTATTTTGTTCTGCAGCGGCAATTTTAATTTCTTCGTCAGGGTTATTTTTCAATCGTTGTTTTAAAAGTGACAGCATTTCTTCAGCTGATTTTCCAGTAGCACACACAATAAATATATAACCAAATTTTTTTTCGTATTCATCATTCAATTCCTTTAGTTCATTTAAAACATTTTGTGTTGCAGCATTTACACTTGCCTGTTCACCAGAAGCCCATTGAGCGGTGGAAGCAAATTTTTTCTCCAACGATTTTACATCTCCGATTTTTGGATGATGAGAAAATGCTTCAAGCCAATCTTCTTTATCAAGTTCAAACCAGATTTTATCTGAATTGATTTTTAATTCTTCAACTGAACTAAGGGGAAATATTTTTGAAAGTTGCTCTACCCATTTGAAGCAACCGCAACATTTGAAGAGTTCTTCTTTTTGGTGTTGAGGTTTTGAGGTGTTGAAGTGCTGGAGTGTCATTTAAAATGCAATTAATATAGTTCAAGGATTCCAATATCATTTGAACTATACAGTTTCTCAATTGCAATTTTGTTTTTAATAAGGAGGTTTATTAAATACAAATTGTTTTGATTTCCTGATTTCAATAAAATTATTTTTGGAGGAAAACCTTTGGCTAAAAGCAGGTTTAAAAAATCCTCATCATTTGTGACAATAATATAATCTTCTTGCAGTGCTAAATTCCAAATCGCAATATCTTTTGCCGGTTGTGGCAAGAGTTCATTAACATGCTTAATTTCTGGGAATGATGATGAAAGTGCCGTTACCAATCTCCATGAAAGGTTGGCGTCTAATAAAAGTTTCATTTTATTTGGAAATAATCTTTGTCACCTGTTCGCGATGCGCGGCAAAAGCAAGTGCTGCCCTGATCTGTTGCATACTTAATTCAGGATAATCTTTTAAAATCTCATCGAAACTCATACCGGATGCAAGCCATTGTAAAATGTCAAGAACTGCAATTCTTGTTCCTGTAATGCAAGGTTTTCCAAAACGAATTTCGCTGTCGATTGAGATATATTTTTCAAAATCATCCATACAGCAAATTTACTACTTAAATAACTTCTATTTAAATTAACTAATATGTCCAAACACTCTCAGCCTGCTCACTCCTCCATCAGGAAAAATACTCAACCTCACATGCGTAAAATTTTCTTTCGAAATAATTTCTTTTTCAAAATAATGTTCGTGATCTGCCTGCAGTTTTGATTGAGGAAGAATGGTTGTCCATTTTATTTTATTTGTGTTCAGATTATTTTCTTCTTCGATTGAAATATTACAACCTTCAATCAAACAACTATCAGGATAATTGCCTTTGAAGTGACAGGTGTCAACCAAAATTTTTTCAATCACCCCTTTATGTGCTAATCGTACAATCACCCAATCACGATTGTTTGGTGTACGATTTCTTTTTGTTTCCCAACCATCTCCCATATTCACTCCACGACCGGGCATTATTAAATTATCCATGTGTGAGAAAAACATATCGTTACATAAAACAGATTTGGCTCCATTGATTGCTGTAGCCAGATCAATCACTTCATTTTTATCAACAAGACTCCAATCTTTAAAAACTTCTCCATAAACTTTCAATCGTGCAACTCCGCCATCAGGATAAATGTTTAAGCGCAGATGAGTATAAATATTTTTATCTTTTATCTCATAAAAATTTTGTGAGCCAGGTTGCAAGGGTGATTTAACAAGAATTTCTTTCCATTCAATTTTATCAAAATCAATTTTTTCATTAGCTGAAATAGTGCATGCATCTAAACTTGCAAACGGAGGATGGTTACCTAAAAAATGATTGGTATCAATATCAACACCGTATATTTTTCCTGAGGTAGCCAGTTGAATAATACACCAGTCATGTCCGGGAGTTCGCTTTCTCCGGCTCTCCCAGCCATCCATCCATTTTCCACGATCAGTATATTTATCAGCAATAAAAATTCCGCGACCGGGTTTTAAAAGATTTTCTTTCTCAGCAAAAAAATCATCACTGCATAAAAGCGCTTTTCCACCAAGACGTTCGGATGCTAAATCAGTTAGTGATGTAAAGGATGGTTCAAGTGCTTTACCCGTACTTTGTAATTCAATATTCATTTTCGTTTTTAACTTTATGGAAAATCTAAGCGCCAAAGTAAAAACAAATTAACTTAGTTATTCATGTCAGTTTCTTTCCAATGAAGTAAAAGTTTTTTTACGTTCTTTACGAATCTGAATTTATGAGTGATAAAATCTTAAGGGCGTTAATGCAGCTTTTTGCAATCATTGCAAATGCAGACCGGCTTACCACTAAAGGGCGAAATATTGTTGAGTATTTTTTAAAGCAACAATTGAGCACCATTCATGCTCAAACCTATCTGCAGATTTTTGATGAGTATCTTGCTTTTTTCCAGGGAAAAGCTGAAGCAGGAAAAGAAAAGAAAAGAGTTTCAGTAAACTCTGTAAAAGTGTTACGCATCTGTGCTGATATAAATGCAGAGCTCGATCAGCAGCAAAAATATTTTGTATTGATAAGGTTGATTGAGTTCGCTTATTCATCAGGTGAGGATGTGAGTGAGCAGGAAAAAGATTTTGTAACCACCGTTGCCGATTCCTTTAACATCAGCAGAGAAGAGTTTGATGCCTGCATTTCATTTGCAACAGCTACGCAATCGTCAGCATTAGCTGATTCTTCTTTTTTTCTTTTAATAAATAATGGACATCAATCAGGATTGAATCACGCAAAACATCTCAGTAATGAAACGCTGAACGGTGATTTGTGGATATTAAATATCAAAACTGCCGGAATTTTATTTGCGCGTTATTTCGGTGAAACTCCGTTAACGCTGAACGGACATCCGCTGTTAAAAAATACTTCTTATGTTTTTACACAAGGTTCAGTCATTAGGGGACCAAAACTAAATCCTGTTTATTTCAGTGATGTGATACGCTGCTTTTGGGACAGTGCGAGCGAAGCTCAAATTAATTTAACCGTCAACAATATTGAATATTTTTTTAAAGGCGGAAAACAAGCCATTCGCGCTACAAGTTTCTCTGCATCATCAGGAAATCTGGTTGGAATAATGGGAGGCAGTGGTGCGGGCAAATCAACAATGTTGAATATTCTTAACAGCACATTTACTCCGACAAGAGGTGAAGTTTTACTTAATGGAATCAATATTCACAAAAACAGAAAAAAAACCGAAGGACTTATTGGTTATGTTCCGCAGGATGATCTGCTGATGGAAAACCTTACTGTTTTTCAAAATCTTTTTTTTAACAGCAAACTTGTTTTTGGAGACTGGACTGATGAACAGATAAATGCAAAAGCAAACCAGTTGTTGCAATCAATGGGTTTGTATGAAGCAAAAGATTTGAAAGTGGGTGATGCGCTTGAAAATATTATCAGCGGAGGTCAGCGTAAAAGATTAAACATTGCATTGGAATTAATTCGCGAGCCTTCAGTATTATTTGTGGATGAGCCAACATCAGGATTATCCTCACGTGATTCTGAAAATGTGATGGACTTACTGAAGCAGCTTTCTATCAATGGTAAATTGGTTTTTGTTGTGATCCATCAGCCATCATCTGATATTTTTAAAATGTTCGACAAGCTTTTGATTCTTGATATTGGCGGTTACCCGATTTATTTTGGCAATCCCTCCGACTCATTAATTTATTTCAAAAACAAAGCAAACTATGCAGATGCAGATGAAAGCGAATGTGCATTGTGCGGAAACATAAATCCTGAAGAAGTTTTTTCAATCATAGAAGCACGTGTGTTGGATGAATTTGGAAATCTTACCAAGACGAGAAAAGTTTCTCCACAGGAATGGAATAAATATTTCACCCATGAGTTTAACACTCTTCAAAAAGAGGAAGTAAAAGAAAATAAAATTGAAAAAGGTTTATTTAAAAAACCTTCGTGGTTAAAACAGCTGGGTGTTTTTATTCAACGCGATGTGATTTCAAAATTGCGCGATACGCAATATTTGCTGATTAATTTTCTTGAAGCACCTGCCCTTGCATTGATACTTGCTTATTCCATCAAGTATCATGAGTTGGGAACAGATTATGTCTTTAACAAAAACTCCAATCTGCCTGCTTACATTTTCATGAGTGTGATTGTTGCATTGTTTATGGGATTAACTGTGAGCGCAGAAGAAATAATCCGCGACCGCAAAATATTAAAGCGTGAATCATTTCTTAATCTCAGCAGAAGCAGTTACCTGTTTTCTAAAATCTCCATTATGTTTTTTATTTCTCTTATACAAACAGCATCCTTTGTTATTGTCGGAAACCTGGTATTTGAAATTAAAGGAATGTTTTTGCCTTATTGGTTTGTTTTGTTTTCTGTTTCCTGTTTCTCCAATCTTGTGGGATTAAATATTTCCGGAGCGTTCGATTCAGCAGTTACCATTTATATTCTCATCCCATTTTTAATTATTCCACAAATGATATTGAGCGGAGTGATGGTAAAGTATGATAAATTAAATCCTGCCATCACTACGCAGACACAGGTTCCGTTGATTGGAGAAGTGATGACTGCACGATGGGCTTTTGAAGGACTGGCTGTTTATCAATTTAAAAATAATGAATTTGAAAAAAACTTTTTTGATGTAAATAAAACATTGAGTACTGCCACTTATCAAAAGGATGCATGGCTGAATAAGCTTTATGATAAGATAAACCAGGCTGTGAGAAACAAGGATGTGTCTGGTGAAAATATTGATTTGATAAAAAGAGAATTAAAACGCGAAGCATCAAATATTGATAATGACAAATTAAAAACCCAGTTAAATAATGCGCATGCTGCAACAGTGGCACAATTAAAAACCACATTGGATGATTTGAAAAAATTTTACAGATGGCAATATAACACCGCAACTGCACTGAAAGACCGGATAGTAAAATCATTTACACCGGAAGAACTTGACCGATTGCAATCAGCATACGCCAACGAAAGTTTGATGGATTAATTATTACGACATGATCAAAAAAATATGATGATTGAAACGGGACATTCCATCCTGCGTAATTTTGAACCTGTGTATATGGACGGAACTCCTACATCATTTATGCGGTCACAATTTTATGTATCACGCAAACACGCTTTCGGAAATTATTACGATACATTTTGGGTGAACATGTTAGTTATCTGGCTGATGACTTTTGTGCTGGCAATAACACTTTATTTTAATGTGTTGGTTAAAGTTTTAAGAGGAGCGCAAAATGTGTTTGGGAGAATTCTAAAAAAAACCAGAGTAACGTAGTTCGGTTAAATGTTAAATGAGCGCTTTAAAATTTACCTTTGAAGCAAAAAGAAGAATTCCTTCAATGAAATTAGAAATACTTAAACCTGCCCA
>JANLUX010000198.1:0-6280 GCA_031363705.1 Bacteroidota bacterium | reverse complement strand
CCCCTGAAAATTTCGTCCCCATGCGAGGAGAATGGATAAAATTGTTGCAGTTAATAACCACCATTTGTCTATCTCTTTTATCAGTATCAATCCTAACACAAACAGGAAAAATACAATTGCTCCTACATAAGTAGGGCCGTTAGTGATGGGTTGGTCACCCCAGTAAAGCGGAGCACTTTTTATAAACTGTTGCGCCTGTCCTTCACCTGCATTCTGCACTAATGCCTTGTAAGTGGCAGAGTTGCGGTCAAGCTGTGTTTGCGAAGCACCGCCCATAAAATCAGGAATAAGCAAGGTCATCGTTTCAGCAATTCCGTAACTCCAGTCGGTAGCATAATCTTTATCAAGACCTGTTGAAACTTTTTTCTCCGTCAGTTCAGAAGGACCTCGTGTACTGTATTTTCCATAATCATATACCGAATAAAGTGAGGTTATGTTAGGCAGGAAAGCAAGGATTACAGCAGCAGTAACCATTCCGGTGCTTTTTAAGTACCCAACTATTTCTTTCTTTCTGATTGCATCAACCAGGTACATGATTACCATAATGAGCAAAGCCAGCCCGGTGTAATAGGTGATCTGAAGATGGTTACTGTAAATCTCCAGACCCATCCCCATTACCGTTAAAACAAAACCGATAACATAATTTTTCTTGTAAGAGGAAAGAACTCCTGCTATCATTACAGGTACAAATGCAAGCGCCATCGCTTTTGTAACGTGACCTGCCTGTATAATGATGAAAAAATAAGAGGAGAATGCGTAGGCAATTGCACCCACTATCGCCAACCGCTGATCAAATTTTAAAACACAAAGCAAAATATAAAATCCGATTAAATAAAGAAAAATTAATTGAGCAGGGTCAGGTAAACCAAGCGTGGAAATTCTATATATGTATGCAAAAATATTTTCATGAATAACATTGGAAACTAAATATGCAGGCATTCCGCTGAACATACTGTTAGACCAGAGCGGATCAATTCCTGTTTTTTCACGAAAGTCAACAGTTTCTTTTGAAGATCCCCGCGTTACATTCATGTCATGCTGATCTACTTTTTTACCACTTAACACAGGAGCACAATAGACTAAAGCAATTAACGCAAACAATGCTATTGCAATAAGATGGGGTATTGATTTCTTTAGAAGGGATGAGAACATGCTTGAACTATTTTATAGTTTGATTGCTGAATTGTTTTATTGTTATGATTCAATAGGTGAGATGATTATTTTATTTCTTCGTAATCAATATATTCACCTGTATCATTATTACTACGGGAATTCGGTTTATTATTACTCCAAAAGGTTTTCTGATTTGATTCATTGCGTGGTTGTTGATTTATATTGCTTAAGTCCCTGGCAACCTTTTGAAAATATTTGCGAAGTCCAAAAAATAATAATCGTCTCAATAGACCTGAGGCAATAATAAGAATAATGATAATTAAAATAATGTCACTCATTTAAATTATATATGTGTGTAAGAGATAATTCCTTCGCCAGCATGACAATGTGCTTTATTTCTTTGGTGAAACTAAATAATAACAGGTTGTCACTAAAAAATTTCTCAAATATGGAATTGATGTTATAACTTTTGATTGTAAACGGGGCTTCAGTTTAAATTTTATTTCATAATTAGGATTGATGAAATAAAATTCTTCGAGATCAATCTGATAATTCAACCGGATCATTAAACTTTTAAATTGACCAATAGTAATTCTTGTTGAACGGATGTTGAGTAATTCATCAATAGATCCCTTTGACTCTCCAAACACTTTTAATATACCTGTATATATAGTTTTTGGCAACAGATGAAAAAATGGAATTTTAGACAGGATTTTACTCTCTGCAATCTGCTGGTGTCCGCCAAAAGGATTTTGCCATGGAGGAAATCCCAGAAATATTTTTCCATCCGGTTTTAAAAACTGTTTTACATCGTGCATAAATTTTTCATGTCCGTGAATGTGTTCTAATGTATCACGAATGATTATCAAATCAAACGTACCACCCAACTCACCCACACGGTTAAAAATGTCATCAACAATCAATGTGAGTTTTTTCCCTTCTTCTCTTTTCGCAAAAATTTCCCTTGCAATATTTACTTTAAACTCTGACATGTCAATGCCGATACAAGTGCAACCCATTTGCAGAAACGGAAGAAGATTTCCTGCCTCACCACAACCTATTTCAAGAATATGCATGCCTGAATGAACAGGTTTTATTTTATTGATAAAAGGAATCACATACTTTTCAGTGGTGTAAGCCTGCTCATCAAAATACTGTAAACGGTTTATGTGGCGTTCCTGCATAAATTATTTGTTGTACTGATTCTTTGCTTCATTAATAGTAAACTAATTAGTAGCTAAGGGTAGTTTTCTTATCCTGATATTATGTGCTTCAATAACTACCAAAGCCCCATTATTTAAAGGTTCTTCTATCGTATTCCAGTTTTGTTGAATAAGTGAATAAAACAAAGCGGCATTAATATGATGTATTCGGAATAATATCACTGAAGGCTTATTGTTATTATCAAATGCAAGCAATTCGCCAAAATCAAGATCGTGGGTAATAATAACTTCACCAGCTTCTTTCGCAATCAATAGAATAGAACGATCAGTAAGAGTGCCGTTTTCAATTGTTGAAGCAAATCTGAAAGTGTGTCCATTATTTTTTAATAGAGATCCTAAAACAGGACTAATATTTACATCTAAAAGAAAGTTCATCCGTATAATTCAGGACGCTTTTTTTAATTCAAAAAACTGGTCCTGCATCATTAAAGAAGAAAAAGCAAGCGCTTCATAGATATCATCTTTTTCGAGAAAATTAAATTCTTTAAGCAAATCATCAACAGTCATACCGCTGCTCAGATAATCAAGGATAGTTGCCACAGGCATGCGCATTCCTCTTATACATGGTTTTCCAAAACACATTTCAGGATCAATAGTTATCCGATTATAAATATGGTGGTGCTGCTGCATGAGATATATTGAATGATATACAAATATAATGTGATTAATTTCCTGTTCAAAATTTAGTTGAATCCAATTGTTATCTACTCAAATACAAATTCCGTTCTCCATAAACCTGTACAAAAAAATCGTCCTCAAGGTTTTCAATAAAATAAATGGCTTCTCCTGTTGATTTCATTTCGGGTCCTAATTCTTTATTTACATCCTGAAATTTATCAAATGAAAACACCGGAATCTTTATTGCATAACCATGTTTGCGTGGGTTGAATTTGAAATCTTTAATTTTCTTTTCACCCAACATTACCTTGGTTGCATAATTAACATAGGGTTCGTCATACGCTTTTGCAATGAAAGGTACCGTGCGTGATGCACGGGGATTTGCTTCGATAACATACACCACTTCATCCTTAATTGCAAACTGGATATTGATTAATCCTTTCACCTGCATAGCCAATGCAATTTTTCGCGTGTAGTCTTCAATTTGCTTTAAAACGTGATCGCTTAAATCAAACGGAGGAAGCACGGCATTACTATCCCCACTGTGAATTCCTGCAGGTTCAATGTGCTCCATCATTCCAATAATGTAAACATCTTCACCGTCACAAATGGCATCTGCTTCTGCTTCTATTGCTTTTTCTAAAAAATTATCAAGTAAAACTTTATTGCCGGGAATATCGCGTAGCAAATCCACCACATGCTTCTCAAGCTCTTGTTCGTTAATTACAATTTTCATGCTTTGTCCTCCCAACACATAAGAAGGACGAACAAGTAACGGAAAACCTAACTGGCGTGACAGCGTAACTGCCTGGTCAGCATCTTCTATTACTCCAAATTTCGGATAAGGGATATTTAATTCTTTAAGCAAGGTTGAAAAACTCCCTCGGTCTTCAGCAAGGTCTAATGACTCGTAACTTGTTCCGATAATTTTTATTCCGTACTTGTTTAATTTCTCTGCAAGCTTCAGCGCTGTTTGTCCGCCAAGCTGTACAATTACACCTTCGGGTTTTTCATGCTGGATGATATCATAAATATGTTCCCAGAAAACAGGTTCGAAATAAAGTTTGTCTGCAATATCAAAGTCAGTAGAAACCGTTTCAGGATTGCAATTGATCATGATGGTTTCATAACCACATTCTTTTGCGGCCAGCACACCATGCACACAACTGTAATCAAATTCAATTCCCTGTCCGATTCTATTGGGCCCTGAGCCAAGAATTATTACTTTCTTTTTGTTGCTTGAAACAGATTCATTCTCCATTTCGAAGGTAGAATAATAATAAGGAGTGCGTGCTTCAAACTCAGCAGCGCAGGTATCCACCAATTTGTAAACACGATGAATATTCATCTCCTTACGTTTGTTGTAAACCTGACTTTCCAAACAACGAATGAGATGTGCTACCTGGCGATCAGCATATCCTTTCTGCTTTGCTTCAAACAATAAATCTTTCGGCAAAGAATCCAGCGTGTGCTTTTGAATTTCTTTTTCCAGCTCAACCAATTCTTCTATCTGGTGTAAAAACCATGCATCAATCTTTGTTAGTTTCTGTATGGTGTTGAATGGTATTCCTAATTTGAATGCATCATATACATGAAACAAACGGTTCCAGCCCGGACGTCTTAAACTCTCTAAAATCTGATCTTGATTAGTAAGTTCTCTGCCATCTGCGCCAAGCCCGTTACGTTTTATTTCTAAACTCTGACAAGCTTTTTGCAATGCCTCCTGAAAACTTCTGCCGATTCCCATTGCTTCACCCACTGATTTCATTGACAAACCAAGATGACGATCAGCTCCTTTAAACTTATCAAAATTCCAACGTGGAACTTTCACAATTACGTAATCAATTGTTGGTTCAAAATATGCAGAGGTGCTTCCGGTAATTTGATTTTTTAATTCATCAAGATTATAACCTATTGCGAGTTTGGCTGCAATTTTTGCAATAGGATAACCTGTTGCTTTTGATGCTAATGCTGATGAACGTGAAACACGCGGATTGATTTCAATAACAATGATTTCATTTTCATCCTGTGGATTTACTGCAAACTGAATATTACATCCGCCTGCGAACTGCCCAATTCCATTCATGCATCTGATGGCAAGATCACGCATTTGCTGATAAGTGCGATCGCTCAACGTCATAGCAGGTGCCACAGTAATGCTGTCACCGGTATGAATACCCATAGGATCAAAATTTTCGATGGAGCAGATGATGATAACGTTGCCAATGCTGTCACGTAAAAGTTCCAGCTCAAACTCTTTCCAGCCCATGATGCTTTGTTCAATCAAAACTTCGTGAGTGGGCGAAGCATGTAAACCGCGGTTCAATGCAAAATCAAAATCCTGTTTCTCCTCCACAAAACCTCCACCTGAACCACCTAATGTAAATGATGGACGTATCACCAATGGAAATCCGATCTCCTGTGCAATTTCTTTTCCTTCTAAAAACGAAGTTGCGGTTCTGCCTTTACACACATTGGCGCCAAGCGATAACATACGCAAGCGAAAACGTTCACGGTCTTCCGTAGTTTTTATTGCTTCGATATCAACACCAATAATTTTTACGTTATGCTTTTCCCATAAACCTGCTTTTTGACATTCGATACAAAGATTCAATGCAGTTTGTCCTCCCATAGTTGGCAGTACAGCATCTATCTTGTGCTTTTGCAGAATTTCTGCAATAGATTTACGGGTTAACGGCTTGAGGTAAATATTGTCAGCAGTTACTTTATCCGTCATAATAGTTGCAGGATTGCTGTTGATAAGGGTAACTTCGATACCCTCATCTTTCAAAGAACGTGAAGCCTGTGAACCACTGTAATCAAACTCGCAAGCCTGACCAATAATAATTGGACCGCTGCCAATTATTAATACTGATTTTATGGATTTATCGCGCATTTTAAGAGTTTAAAGTTTAAAGTTATCGCTTGACAGCTAATTTTAAACAGGGGACTTTAAACAACAAATTATTTTTCCCCTCGCGAAAATAGCGATTTCACTTGCCTCAAGGTTGATTGTTAATAATTGCAAGTAATTTCGATCCTGACACTGGTTATTAAGGAACTAATTCAAAATCAATTTCTCTTTCAAAAAACTTCCTGTTATTGATGCTTCACAATTTGCCAGGTCTTCAGGAGTTCCTTCAAAAATCAGGCGACCTCCATTTTCTCCTCCATCCGGACCAAGATCAATTACCCAGTCAGCAGATAATTGCTTATAAATGGTGCTCGATAACCGCGTTATATTTAGATACTCTTTAAACAATTCTTCCCTTAATAGCCTTCACTACCGCTTCTGATTTAGAATGTACCTGTAGTTTTTTGTAAAT
>JANLUX010000171.1:0-1622 GCA_031363705.1 Bacteroidota bacterium | reverse complement strand
GTTCCGGGAGTGGTATTAGGACCCACGGCTATGTGCACACAGGTCATAAATTGGGATTGAGGACTTGCATACAAATTGCCGATTTCAATGGTGTTGTTAACACCGTGGATACGATTGCTGAAGTATTGCGTTGCATATTTTTGTTTATAGCGGTCGTAATCATAATCAGTTAAAGAATAGCGCACCGTGTCAGCATTGTTTTGCAAACAAAATTCCTGCACGCTGTCATTATGCATCACGCGCATATTTACCTGGTAATCGAGCGAAGAAGCCATAAAGGGAGTAAAAGAATACTTAATCACTGCGGAAGTATCACCGGGCTGTAATGAATCAGATTGTTGGGTACCAGTAAAAAACTGGTTGTAAGTTCCGCTCCATGGCTGGTAAAGCGTACTGTTTAAATTAAAATGATAATAAACCGGTTGCAGTCCGCGGTTATAAATTCGTGCACTTGCACCTATGGCAGTATCTATTGACTGGAAAGTATAATTATAATAGGTTAAACTATCGCCAAAAAAAGTAGGTGTGGTATTAAAAATTCGGGGTTCTATAATTGCCACATCATAATTCTCTTTTAACACCAGCCTGATATCATCCAGCATCCATGCATTGGTGGTATCATTTAATCCAAAACGGAGATAGATAGAATCACTTAGTTGTACATAAGGTGAAATATCATAAGATACATAACGCGCATTCAGTACAGGCAATTGATAGAGATAGGGAATATTGATCTCTGTCCAGCTAATACTATCGCTGCTGATGGAGACAGAAAACTCATCACCGCGGAATTTTTTATAATAATGCATTGCATAATAAGAAGAGAATTCAAGAAACAAATCGTGATTGCCATTGAGTTGGATTGCATTGGTAATGAAATAACTTTTTATGGTATCGTAATTTCCTGCTCCATTGTGATAATAATTAGCCGAGTCAGCATCACAAATCAGAAATCCGTTAGCAGGAGTGCGTGAATGGATGGAGTCACCAGCATTTGGAAACACGCCATTGTAATAACCATACGATCCTGAAAAAGAAAATTTCCAAGGGCAATAACCGGAAGAGTCATCAGTTACCCAGCTTGCAGGAAAACCATTTCCAAAATCTTCATTCCATAACACAGCTGATGATGCGCAAAAATTTGAATCAGCATACTGCGCTTTGATGAGGGTACTGAAAAGAATTAGTGAAACAATTAGTAGAAGTTTTTTCATGTTAAGAGGTATTAATGTTGAGTTGCAATAGTACTATTAATTTTGAATGATAAAACAGGATTCTGATTTTCATGCAAATTTTTCACTATAAATTCTTCACTCGCTATTCTTAACTCTATACTTGAAATACTAAAAAAAGAGAAAAAATATCAGGATATGCTTTAAAGATAACGGAGCAGGGATTGATTTAAAAAAACACGGACAAAATCTGTTTGTTTTATAAAAAAGATTTCATAGCCAGGCCGAAGGAAAAGGATTGGGCTTATACATGGTAAAAACTCAAATTGAATTAATGGGTGGCACCATCAATGTAAACAGCACGCCTGAAGAAGGCACTGAATTTATTGTGGAGTTGCCGCGATAGATATAACCAATCAACACTCAGCTATCCATCACCCGGCAACGGTT
>JANLUX010000149.1:0-3424 GCA_031363705.1 Bacteroidota bacterium | reverse complement strand
GAGAATCCAAACGCTCACCATCTGCGATTAAAATCTGATTGCGCACAATATCAATTCCTGTTATTTGTTCTGTAACCGTATGCTCAACCTGGATTCGCGGATTTACTTCAATGAAAAAAATATTTTCATTTTCATCGGTTAAAAATTCTACTGTACCTGCGTTGTTGTAACCAACATGCTTTGCAATTTTCAAAGCATACTCATATAATTTATCACGCGTAGTTTGCTTCAACCACGGAGCAGGAGCAATCTCTACTACTTTTTGAAATCTGCGTTGCACCGAACAATCACGCTCAAACAAGTGAACAATATTTCCATGTTGATCACCGAGTATTTGTACTTCAATATGTTTTGGGTTGTCAACAAACTTCTCAATGAAAATCGTATCATCACCAAAAGCATTTCCTGCTTCGCGTTTGGCTTCGTTAAATTCTTTTTCTAATTCTTCAATCTTACGAATCACACGCATACCACGACCACCACCACCTGCACTTGCTTTAAAAATTATTGGCAAACCAATTCGCTTAGCTTCTTCAATGGCAACAGTTGCATCCGTTAGTTTTACTTTATTATCTTCAATAACAGGAACACCACAGGCGCGTGCAACAATTTTACTTGCTACTTTATCACCTAATTGTTGCATCACTTCGGGAGAAGGTCCAATAAAAATAATTCCTTCTTCGCGGCAACGTGTTGCAAAATTTACATTCTCCGAAAGGAAACCATAACCGGGATGAATGGCATTCACATCATTCTCTTTTGCAACTGCAATTATTTCTTCAATATCAAGATAAGGTTTCAGCGGCTCATTGTCTTTGCCAATCTGGTAAGCTTCATCAGCTTTGTAGCGATGCAATGAATAACGGTCTTCATAAGTATAAATCGCAACTGTCGGAATTTGGAGTTCTGATGCAGCACGCAAAGCGCGGATTGCAATTTCGCCACGATTGGCAACTAATAGTTTTTTTATTTTTTGCATAACGGAAATATGATGATGAAAATAGATATAAATTTTTACGAATGGTTTTGTGAATCGTTACGTTTTTTTTGTCATGCTGAGGAATGAAGCATCTCTGCATGTTCTGTGTCGAGAGATGCTTCGTTCCTCACCATGATAAGTCTATATCCAATTACAAACTATTGTTTATTCTTGCTCCGAAATTCTATCGATCCCAAATTTATTCAATCACAAAAAAAACGCTACTATGAAAAAAATTATTTTACTTTTAATTATCACTAATCTGGTAAACAATGCAAATGCACAATGGCAAACTACCAATGGTCCATCACCAGGTGCAACCGTTACCACTATGGCTGTTAACAGTACTAATCTATTTGCAAATGTGTATGATGGTGTTCATGCTTATTCAAATACTGCCTGGAGTTTTCCTGCAAACAGTGGCTTTCCGATTGGAAGCGATATCAATGCTTTGTTTGTTAGTGGTACTAATTTATTTGCAGCGTTTCAGTTAGATGGAGGTGTGTCCGTTTCACCTGATAGCGGAGCAAGTTGGTTGCCAGCTTACAATGGGTTGCCAACAATGTTAGGTGGTCAATTGTATGCAGTTCATGCTTTAAATTCTTCGGGCAACACGAATCCCATTTTTGCAGGAACAGCAAAGGGTGTGTATAGCACACTGAATAATGGTAACTCGTGGACACCTGCAGGATTATTAACAAGTGATGTTCGCTGTTTAGCAAATCATGGTACTGAAGTTTTTGCAGGTACTTACAATAGTGGAGTTTATTACTCAAATAATAATGGAACAGGTTGGACGGCTATCAACAACGGTTTAACGGATACGACAATTCTATCATTGCTTTATGCAGGAGTTGATACTTTGTTTGCAGGAACTATTCACGGTGTTTTTAGAACCATTGATAACGGAGCAAACTGGACAAACATTAGCACTGGTTTACCAACAATTTTTGCAGCAGAAGTTGGTGCGTTAGTAAAATACGATAACACCATTATAGCAGGAAGCAGAAATGGCGGAGTGTTTACTAATACCATGAACGGTAATAGCTGGACAGCAAACAATGTAGGTTTTACTTCAGGGGGAGTTTATTCATTAGCAATTAAAGGCGCAAACGTTTATGCAGGTATCGGACAAGGAGGAGTGTGGACACGTGCATTAAGTGAACTCACAGCAGTAAATGAATTGTCAGTTGAAAATAATCAGGTAACGATTTTTCCAAATCCTGTTACTGATGTTTGCACAATCTCAATCAATAACTCATCAACACTTAATTACTTAATCACCTCATCACCTCTTAAGCTTTATGATGTAACAGGAAGAGCAGTGTTGCAACAAACTTTTAGTGCTGATGATAAAATTGATTTGAGCATTTTATCAAAAGGTGTTTATATTATAGAACTCAACGATAAAGAAGGTCGAATTTTGAACGGAAAAATTGTGAAGCAATAAGGAATTGTCCATGATGAAATTGTTTCAGCAACTCCAACTTCGGATAGACAGATGCTGAAACAAGTTCAGCATGACGAATTGTGTATAAAAACTATTGTTTACTTTTTCAGCAAAATTGTTGTATGGTTGCCCCGATAAAGAATTATTTATTTAAACCAGTTCCTTCCACGCAATTAGGGTTGTTCAGAATTCTGTTTGGTTTGTGTTTGGTGTATGAAATGTTTTATTATTTCAGTATTGATTTACTGGATAAAGGATTGCGTGCTCCTGCAATGCGTTTTACTTACGAAGGATTTGAATGGGTTCAATTACTTCCCGGCAAAACAATGGAAGTAATGTTGTTTGTTTTGCTGTTATCCGCAGTTTGTATAACCCTGGGAATTTTTTACCGTACAGCAACGATTCTGTTTTTCACAGGATTCTCCTACATATTTTTTATTGATAAAAGTTTGTACAACAATCATCTTTATCTTTTCATACTGCTTTGTTTTTTATTGATTGTGACAAATGCAGATGCCTCTTTGTCACTCAGTAAAAAAAAGAAAACCACTACTGTTCCGCAATGGCAACTGTTAATTTTCAGGATACAGATTTTTATAGTTTATTTCTATGGCGGACTTGCCAAGCTGAATATGGATTGGCTTGTACATCATGAACCCATGCATTCAATGTTACAGATGAATGGATTCAATTCATCATTAGTAGAAAATTTGCTCGTTTATGGCGGACTGTTATTTGATTTAAGTATTGGGTTTTTATTATGGTTTAAGCGTACCCGTATCATTGGCATCATTGGTGTTTTGTTTTTCAATATCAGCAATGCAATTATTTTTAATGATATTGGTGTGTTTCCTTTCTTCATGATAGTGGCAACCATTTTATTTTTTGAGCCGGACGTTATTCATCAACTTATTTCAAAAAATCAAACCGCAAAAAGGAAAGATTCAAAACAAAAATTGCAACCGGTTGCATTTGCCTCTAATAAAAGAGTAATT
>JANLUX010000148.1:0-19666 GCA_031363705.1 Bacteroidota bacterium | reverse complement strand
TTATGAAAGTGTCTTGAACAATATCTTCCGTGTCCTCAATGCTTGCAGTAATTCGCAAAATATAAGATTTGAGTTGCGGTCTTGCAAGTTCAAACTCTTTGGTAAGTTGTTCAATTGTCATACAAACTATTTTATCAATGTTCCATCCTCTTTATAAAGGACTTCCTTCCTTTTAATTCCTGTTTTAATGTCGGCTTCATAAATAATACCTGATTTGACACTTTCAATTTGGCTGCCACCCTTAATTGTGCAACCAGGATATGCTTTTTTTATGGCAGCTATCACTTTACCCGGCAGTTGTGATACCGTTATTTCAATTTCGGTTTCAAGCCATTGTCCATCTGTAGTATAGTTTGAAGACTCTTTAGTTACACCAACAAAAAAATTTGCTTCCCACTCTGTTGCATTTTCTTTTACCCATTTAACTTTACAGACAGTGGGAAACTTTTGCCTGAACGCTTTTATAACCAATTCAGGTGGTGAACTTGCAAATAATAAATTTGTTATTGTAATCATTAATATAATCAGCAGAATGGTGCGTTTCATCTTACAATTGTTTTAATTATTTAATTAAACGGTGAAGGTCATGATTATTCCGTGATTTAATTTTCTCGTGTGGTTGGGAAATCTATTTTTCATGCATGCTGGCACTCTTTTTTATTTATACCAGTAACACTTAAAAAAAACAAGACATGAGAAAGATCACATTATCCATAGCCACAGCAGCCATGGTTACCTTATTAAGCTCCTGTCATTTCTGGGCAGGTGTATCAGGCAAAAAACATTCTGCAAGTGTGGGCGCAAAAACTTCGCAGGTTATTCCTGCACTTCCTGAAAACACACAGCAGTTGAATTCACTGGTAGGAATGAAGTAGAAAACCGGAATTAAAGCTTCTTATAAAAACAGGCAGAAAATTTATTCTGTCTGTTTTTTTTAAACAGAAAACAAGTTTTATTTATTAAACCTATCCAACTGCTTATTTAACTTTCAGCAAGCTGCTTCAGGTATTTATATGTATCCAGTTGTGCACGCACTTTGCGTGTGCTGGTAGAGGTTTTATAAGGATTGCTTTGGGTTTTATTCAGCTTGCGTGCTTTGGTATTGTCTTTCAATTGAAGATTGATGATGTGCTTAATTTCCTTTTTACTGTTTTCGTCCTCCACGGGAAATGCAGATTCAATTCTGTTATTCAAATTGCGTGACATAAGATCAGCAGAAGAAACATAAATGAGTTCTCTGCCATCATTATGAAAAATAAACACCCTTCCATGTTCAAGAAAACGGTCAACAATGCTGATTACTTTTATATTTTCACTCATCGCTTTTACTCCGGGTATCAGGCAGCAAATACCTCTTACGATAATAGTTATTTTCACTCCTGCATTGCTTGCAGCATAAAGCAGCTCAATCATTTTCACATCTTCAAGGCTGTTCATTTTCAAAATCATCATTCCCTTTTTACCGGCCCTGGCATGTTTGATTTCTTTTTTTATCAATGATTCCAGCTTTCTGCGCAGGTTAAAAGGTGCTACCAGGAAACTGTTGAACTTTGGCTCAATGGATGGTTTGCTGAAATATTTAAAAATCATATCGGCATCTTCTGTCAGGTTTTTACGCGATGTAAAATATCCGTGGTCGCAATAAACTTTAGCAGTTATTTCGTTAAAATTACCGGTGGAGAGGTAAGCATATTTTTTGATATTGCCGTTTTCCATTCTTTCCACCAGGCATAGTTTGGAGTGTACTTTTAGTTTTTTAAAACTGTAAAACACTTTAATACCAGCTTCGGTAAACTTCTGTGCCCAGTAAATGTTTGCCAGTTCATTAAAGCGTGCTTTTATTTCAACAAAGGCAAACACCTTTTTACCATTGGCGGCAGCTTTTATCAATGCGCTTGCAATTTTTGAATCATCAGCAATGCGATACAGGGTTATCTTAATGGTTTTTACTTCAGGATCAATAGCTGCCTGTTCAAGAAAATCTATAATGTATTTATAATCCTGGTAAGGGAAATGCAGAATCTGGTCGCAGGTGGAGATGATGCTGAAAAGAGCTTTCTTTTTCTGAAGACCTTTGTTTTTTAATTCATCCAGCTTAGTATATTTTAATTTAGGAATTGCAGGAGCCGGAAAATTGAAAAAGTCCTCATAGTTATGATATTTACCACCGGGTATCATATAATCCTTAACGGGACGGATGGAATGTTTTAATTGTTTAAGCAAATCCTTAGGCATAGAGGCATCGTAAAGAAACCGCGAAGGAGGATTTGTTTTTTGTTTGATGAGCTTTCTTTTAATTTCTTCTACCATATCACCTGATTCTTCCAGGAATAATTCAGCATCACGCGTAATTTTTATTGAATGGCAATATGCAACTTCCAAATCTTTGAACAAAGAATGAATGCACAAACGCATTATGTCATCAAGAAAAATATACACGTACTTATTTTTCTCCGAAGGCAATTGAATAAACCTCGGCAACTTATCTGACGGAATATTAAGAATTGCAAAATCAGTTTTGTTATGCTGGAGGTTTTCTTTAAGCGGTTTTAATCTTATCGCAAAATAAATTTGCTTGTTCTCCAGGAAAGGTTCTTTGCCATTTCCATTATAAAAAACCAGCTTTAGTTCAGGCAATACAGATTGTGTAAAATAATCATTGATAAAGCTCAGCTGGTTTTCATCCACACTTTCCTCATCCACAATATAAATATTATGCTGTGCAAGCTCAGGTAACAACACATTGCGGTAAATAGAACCAAACTCATCCAGCTGGCTATTTACAATTTTTTTAATTCTTGCTAAAAGTTTTTTACGATTTTCAACCCCATCTTTCCGGGTTTTGATTTTAAGATCAAGAATGTTACGATGGAAGGCAACACGTACCCTGTAAAACTCATCAAGGTTTGATGAATAGATTGCCAGAAATTTTAACCTTTCAATTAGCGGAACTTCCTTGTTATTGGCTTCCTGCAACACGCGGTAGTTAAAAGACAACCAACTCAGATCACGGTTGAAGTACCTGCTTTTCGTTTTTTTCAATTTTCTTCCTGTGTTTTTTAGGAACTTCAAAAAATAATTTTTTACCCTTCCCTTTTTCCACTTCAGCCCAGGTGTTGCAATCAAACTGCAAAGCTATTGCTCCGCTGGTTGGAATATTATCTATTGATTCACCAGAAAGAAAATTAGCCAAATCAGTTAAACCCGGGTTATGACCGATAAGAAATACAGTATTGTGCTGAGGGTCAATTATATTTATTTCTCTCAATAATTTGCCTTTTGATTCAAGATACAAATCAGCAGCTGACACTATTTGCGCAGGATCCATATTGTATTCTTTCGCAATCAGTTTGGCCGTTTCCATTGCCCTTGTGGCAGGACTGCTGATAATCACATCAGGAATCACCTGCAGGTTTTTAAGCACTTTTCCCATTAAAGGAGCATCGTTCAAGCCTCTCTTTTTTAAAGGACGTTCCATGTCTTTTAATTTATCGTTTTTCCAGCTTGATTTGGCATGTCTGATAAGCACTAATGTTTTCATGATTTTATGATATTAATTTATTGGATCCGGTATCAAGTTCCTGAATATTTTCTTAATACATCAATAACCTTTGGTAAACATACCTTTCAAAAAGGCTACCATTAATTTTATTAAAATGTTAAATATTCTGTAATCAGTTATATAAATTTTATTTAAAGCGATTATTAAAACAAGGCACATAGATTGATTATGCCTACATAGCGCATTCCCGCATCAGGGGTTATAGAGAACAGCAAGAGAAAAGAAATAATAAAGCCGGATAAATGATCATCCATTTTAATAATAACGCAGAGAAACAAAGGATAAATTTTTGTCAAAAACATAAATTAAATCTTATCCTATTTTTTTATCTGATGTAAATTTTATCCCCCACTTGCGGAAATGATTACACACATTTAATATTTATGCTTAAATCAACAGAAGATGGTCCAGCGTTAATTTGTATTCCTGATATAACAGGATTTACGCGCTTTATGGCAGAAAACAATATTGAATTCAGCCGCAAAATAATACCTGCTTTGCTTCGCAATATTGTAGATTCAAATAAGCTCAAACTTACTGTAGGAGAAATTGAAGGAGATGCAGTGGTTTTTTATCGCTTCGGAACACTGCCTTCATTAAAAGAATTAGTGGATCAATGCAAAATTTTTTATTTTAATTTTAACAAAGAACTTAAATTACTGATGGATAATTATGCTGATGATTTTCATAAAAATGCTTCCTCTAACCGGCTTTCACTAAAAGTTATTGTGCATGCAGCAGAAATGACTTCAACATTGATTGGAGGAATACCAAAACTTATAGGAAGGGATGTGGTTATTGTACACAAGCTTTTAAAAAACAGTATTCAAGAATCAGAATATATTTTATTGACTGAAAAACTTCTTGCACATTATCCTGAAACAGAGATTGCAGGTAGCTTTGATTGGGATAGCTTAAAGCAAGGTAAGGATGAGTATGACTACATCGGTTCGATCAATTACAATTATATAGTGCTTACTCCATTGATTGAACTTAGCCAGGATATAAAAGCCAAGGTCTTAAAATAAGCTTGTTTGAATTAAACATTGAAGCCTATAAGTATTGCAATTGAAAGCACGGAAAGTATGATACCATACATAAAAACATTGTAACAAATACGCAGGTAACGGAATTTAAGATCCAGTACACTTCCCAGGTTATAAAAATCCTGTATCATTGAATTGTGCAGGTATTCACGATCCGTCATCATCTTCCTGATCCCCCAATCAAAGTCATCAAATTCCATACGTGAGAAATTGCCGAAGAAAAGCAAATTGGCTTTTTTATCTTCAATATCCTTTTTCTCAATAGTGCCTTTGGTAATAGTAGGTCTTGTGGCGCGTGTTGCAAATATGATTGTAATAAGGCAAGTCAATATTAAAAGACTGGCTGGAATAATGGACCTCAAGGTAGTAACAGAATCCGAAGCCACAATTGTAAGAGTAATAGATATCACAATTCCATTTAAGGTAAGCATGATATTTGCTTTTCTGTCAGCAATAGCATTTAATCTCATATGGTTTGCCATTGTAAGACGGTAAATAGTCTCAAATCCTTTGATTGAACCTATTTCTTCTTTCTTGATTTCTTTCTTTTCTTCTTCCTTCTTACTTTCCTTTTTCTCTTCTTTTTTCTCTTCTTTTTTCTCTTCTTTTTCGGCTTTTGTTTCGTCTTTCAATTCTTCCATCTTATCCTCTTTTTTTTCCATGTCTGCTGATTTATTTTTATCAATTTCCTTTGGCAATGGTTCATTCAAAATTATAGCTTCGTTTTCTCTTACTTTTTTAAGTTTCTTTTTTATTTTTTTTATGTTATCGGCTTTCTTGTCCTCAAGCTTTTTTTTTGCGTAAGCAGTATAATAGCGGTGATTCAATAAGAACTTAAGCTCTGCTGTCAGCCACTCCTCTTGAGTGGGTGCCAGTCCGCCATAATTCATTGCTTCGGTTTTAAGTAATTCTGACTGCTTTAAATTATTATTATTGGAGAGATTGATGTAATCAGCATCGTGAATTACTTCTTCCAATAAATTAACTGGCACATGGTCGATTTTTGTTGCAAGAATGCAATTAGTTACCCGTTTTATTTTTTCATCAGGGTAATTATTTAATTTTAAAAACTCTTCAGCCACCTTCACACTTTGCATTTCATGATTTTCAGGATTGAACAAATATCCCGTATCATGAAACCATGCGGCTATTACTACTGCTTCCAGTTCTTGATCATTGAGATCAGTAGCCTTACCGATTTTTTCAGCAGCTTCGGCTACTTCACTCGTATGTTCCAGGCTATGATAAGTTGATCGCTGATCGTGCTTCTCTTTAAAAATTTCTTCAATATGTTTTTTAACTTTTTCTATTAAGCTGTTATCCATTATATGATCAATTTTTAGAAAATCTAAATGTTAATAATCGTCATTGATTTTAAACGGTTAAAAAACCGTACCGAAGATTTGCATCCCTTGGATTTATCATACCAAACTTATTGTAAAGATTGATAACAGGTTTCAAAGTAAGACAACATTTAAAAAAAGTTTGCATTGATGAGCTTGTATTACTATCAATAATATTTAAGTGCTTTATTATTCAGTTTTAATTATTCTTCTTGAATCAGGGAAGTATAACTGAAGTAAAATTTTCTGTTCAGTTTTTGCAGTTCTGGAATCAGGGATAACATCCACATTAAAATGTGTATCAAGATAATGTATGTCATGTTCATATCCAATTCGCAGTGAACGATAAATTTTTAAAGTTAACCGGGGAATAAGTATGCCAAGAAAATTTTTTCCTTTTGAACCCACATAGTTTTGAATGTAATAATAATAATTGTTGAAAGACAAAATAGCAATATCGTTTACATTAAAACTGAGTTCTAATTTACCTTCTCCTCCACCACCGTAATTATAATCGCGAACTAAAGTAAGAGAATCAACAGGGCGTTGTCCGTTAGTGCCTGCCAACGGTACCAGAGCTACATTAAGATTGGCGTTCATACTAAACTTATCATTAAAAACCCGGTGAGTAATTATTCCACCACCAAATCCAAGGCTTCCAAACTCAAAGGAATAATTATCCCAATAATCAAAATGCTGAAATAGTCCAATTAGTACATCTGTTTTACCCCAATGCCTGTTGGTGCCTGCTAACAATCCATAACCGGTTACTATATCCAATATTTTTCTACCGGTCTGAAAGCTTAAATCACCAGTGAATTTAAAATAATCATAAGGTTTACGTTTACCTTCTTCAAAAGCGCTTCCATAATCAATTTGAATATTAAAAGTAGCATTGCTGGGCCCTGAACCATAAACCTCGTAAGGTTCTGAATTTCTTTTATGCAATCCACCGTAAATAGCTACATCAACGGGTTCTTTCTGATAAATTTCTTTGGTTGTTATTCGCTTAGTTTTACCCTGTATTAGACGGTTGAATCCTCGGGTCGGGTTTATTAATCCGGCTGCTATTTCACGCAGAACACGTTCTCTTCCGCGGGTGCGGTCATCCAGTACTTCTGAACTCAAACGGTATAATATTTCCCCAAGCAATATTCCGCTCACCGGTGTGTTTATTATATCATTGTAAGAGGGCGTGGTGTTTTCACCGAAATACTCCCACATTGCACTGCCTATTACTGCATACGGAACTGACTGATAAAAATTATATCCGCAAGCACGTGCATTGTTAAAAGCCAAACTGCCGCTGTAAGGATGTCCGACAAAATTTATCCCGAATTTATCATCATCCCACACCCAGCCTGCTCTTAAATTTCTTTTAGAAGTACCAAGTCCTACGCGTGAATAATCTGCATTTAGCGCAAATCTGTCAAATGCCCATATTGCAATATTGGTTGCTGTAACAGTAATTACAGGAATGTACCATTTGCATTTAGGATTAAATTCAGGATCATCGTTAAGCAGAATGCCGGTGGGTTTAAGTAAAGAATCTGAGTCATTATAATTAAATGATTGGAATGACCCGCTGCCTGTTTCTATAAATTCATCTTTTTGATGATAAGTAGTATGCTGGGCTATTATTACGGATGGATAGAGAATAAAGACATTAATTACAAAAAATGTTTTTGCAAGGATTTTCATACCACTGTTTAATGCTGCATTAAAACGGGATGCCACATCCTTTAAGGGTATCTATCTATAATAAAAATCATTTTAATCCAAATACATGAAATTGAAAAACAATCAAAAATAATGGTGCTTTTACTTTATGAAAAAAAGCAAGGTCCAAAAATGATTTAAGATATTCTCTTTTTAACCGCTTTCCACAACTTCACAAATGCTTTGGAGGCTTCTTCGCTCGGACGTTTAGCTGTAAGTGGTGCACGGTAAATTCCCATTTTTTCTACTTCAGCGCTGTATGGTATAATTACACTGATGCTTTCCTTAAACTTACGCGCAAAGCTTCTCACAGTTTCGTTGTGCATATTCTTGCGTTTTTCAAACATGCTGAAGAAAGGTAATAACTTGCCCTTGTTTAAGCGATGACTGTTGAAATAATCCAATATCTGCTCATAAGTGCGAACGGATAACACAGTAGGTACCACAGGTACTAAAATAAAATCAGTATTACGGAAAATATTTTCGGTGAGCAATGTGATATTAGGAGGACAATCAATAATAACTAAATCATAATCTTTTTTTACAGGACGAACAAAATCACTCAACCAGCGACTGGCATCTTTTATATCATTAAGATAAAGTTCAATCTTGCGATAATCAGTTCCTGAAGGAAGAATATCAAGGTTAGGATATGCTGTATTCCAGATATTATCCAATATATCATAACTACCTTTTACCATACTCTTCACATCTGCGGTATCAGCATCTGACTCTGCGCTTAAATAATAACTGCTTGCAGCCTGAGGATCCATATCAATGAGCAGTGTTTTTATTCCTTCGGCAGAGGCGAGATAAGCAAGATTTACTGAAGCTGCGGTTTTACCCACACCACCTTTGAGATTATAAACAGCAATGAGTTTCATAATTACATATGTTTAAAGTTAAAGCCTGACGTTTGTGAGATGTTAAAATTAAGAGGTTTTTTGGAACTTAACTTTAAACCGGGGTTTTATCTTATATAACAAAAAACCACATGGCTCACTGAATCGTCTTCAATCAACCGGAGTAGGTAACATCCTGGTGCAAGTGAAAGTTTTTCAGGATCCAAAAAATAGGTTTGATTCTCATCCTCCACAATTCCATGTATTAATGTTTTTACAAGTTCACCGGTAGGCAACAGTAAATCAAGACGGATATTTTTATTTTCAGAATAAAAAGAAACAAGCGCCTGGCTTAGTACAGGGTTAGGAATAATGTTAATGGAATGATAATTCAACCGGGCGGTTACAGTTTTTGAGATTTCGTAGTTACCGTTGAAATCAATCTGATGAAGGCGGTAATAATAATTAATACCCGGTTTTGCATTCTTGTCAATATAACCATAGGCATTAATCACGTTACTGTTGCCATTTCCCTCAACCCAACCTATTTTTTCAAAATCATATTGATTAGTACTCCGGTAAACTTCAAAACCATCATTATTATCCTCGCTTGCTGTTGCCCATGCTAACTTTATTAAATTATCGCCTGGTTTTGCAGTGAAATACAGCCATGTAACCGGCAATGGTGTAGAAGGAGATTGGGCAGTGGCGTAATTAAACACACCACTCATACCTATTCGTGTAACAGCCGTTACCGGAGAAGGAACACAGGTTCCATTAGAAAGCGACCAACCTGAACCGTTGTTGCTCATAATGGTCCACCCGTTCGATCCTGATGCATTGGAATAGCCGGCATTATTAAGTGTTAAATCAAATTTTCCTGTTGTTGAATTTGCATTGGCATTAACTGCCCAAAATCCATTATCAAGCCCGGGATTGGAAAAAGTAACTCCGCAATCACTTACCCCCAAAGCAGATGGAGTTGCATAAGTGCTGAAGTTCACAGCCAGGTTATCAATTAAAGTTGGGTAAGCCGGATAAGCAAAATTAATATTGATGCGCTGAAATCCTTTGGTTATAGTTCCCACCGGAAAATCATAACTGCCTGTAGGATTAATATAACGCCTCAACACATTTTCAATATAACTCACAGAATTACCTGGAGTTGAAGCATTTGAATTTCTATTTAGAAGTACCACTTCAAATCCGTTACCCCTGACAATACCACTATCAAGCGTAAGCTTAGCAAAAGGATTTAAGGTTAAAGTATTCTGCAATTGAAGCCCTATAGCAGCTCGATTATTCATCCTTACATTAGGCATTGTGCCATTACTGCTATTATAAAACCATTGTGTAGTGATTCCATTAAACTCCAGCAAACCAGGTACAGCATTTGAATATGATCCTCCTGCATTATTTAGAAAATCACCAGCAATTTTAACTGTTTTGGTCCCCGCATCAAATACACTTGATGCACTCATAATTTGGAGAGAACTTTTAAGATTAAGATTATGAATTAACGTGCCAGAGCCACCTGTTTTATTTATTTTCAAAATAGGAAAAGCATTATTACCAATCATATTACCACTTAAATTCTGTACTACACTACTATTATTCAGAATTACCTGTGCTGCCGGATTAGCATTGAGCGATCCATTATTTAAATAATCACCACATAAATTTAATATGGCTGTAGCCTGAAGTGTTAATGATGCACCAGGATTAACTGTGAGTGACTGACAGTTAGCTGTAGCATTGATCACCGGTTGATTACTTATCCCGGCAACAATAACTGCATTGGTTGAACAGGTAGGAATAGCACATCCGCCCCAGTTATTGATATTAAACCAATCAGTACCCGCTGACCCTGACCAATAAGCTGTGGATCCCGGACCTGCACCATAAGTGATGGGGGAAGCGCCACTAAAATTCAAATTGAAACCACTGGAGCTGGTGCTGTAATTACTAACAACAAGAATATATTTATCACCTGCTGAGACAGGCAGCTGCGTATCATATGCAGGACCAAATCCAGGGTATGCAGGTGGAGAAGTATTAAGTACAGTACCATAAATGCCTGTAACACCTAAATAACTGAAATTACAACGCAATGGAACTGCACCGGCAGCAATACTGACACAGCTAACTGCTCCTGTTCCTGCTGATTTCCACAAAGCAAAATCATAATCAGTGCTGGCAGTGCTGGGTATACCGGGCCAATTGTTAGGTACAATATTGAATTCAAGAATTCCATTGGCCGAGATAGTAAACTCATACCATGCCGAAGCGCGTTCGCCTGCATCGAGGCAGTTGGCTCCAGCTCCATCAAAATCGCATACATTACCAACTCCTGTAAATCCGGGATTTCCTACTGTAAATGATTGACCGCACACCGGCTGAAAAAAACCGCAATCCTGACCAGGTATCGGTGGCAACGGTTGAGTACCATCTATCACCAGCAAATTAAAGGAACCTGCTAAATCAAGATAGCCATCCACTGCTATGTAATAAGTCTGACCTATCGTTAATCCCGCTACTGTTAAATCAGAAAATAAAGAAATGGATCCGCATGAAGCGCCATTATCATTGCATCCTTTTAATATTAATCCTGGCCCGCAAATTCCGCTATACAATGCAATTTGAGGATCTGTTAAGGTTACAGGGTTACAACGAATCCGAAGAGATGGTGAAGCTGCGATAACACTATACCAGACTGTATTAACCCCTCCGTTAGTCCAACATGCTGGAGTAGCAGGTTCATAGAGTGCAGAGGCACATATTGTTATACTACCTGGTGTGTAAACTCCTAATTGAATTGATTGCGCATTGCATGGATAATCATTTGCAGGGGGACCCACTCCCGGACATAAATCAATTACACAAATCTGAAAAGTACCGTTATTATCATTGCCGTACTCCCAGAATCTAACAAAAATTGTATTACCAGGTATCAACCCCGTTAAATTTAATTGGGGCATTAAACCCGGTCCGCTATCATCATCACACCCAATTGGTGTTAATCCTCCTGAACAAGTCCCTGTATAAACAGCCATAGCGCCATCAGTTATTACCGCTGCAGCAGTTTGAATCTGAATTGATCCACTGGCAGGTATAATGATGGAAAACCATACATCGCCACCTTGATAAAAACCACAGGTTGGTGCCGCAGGACCACTGGTTGCAGTAGCACTTGCATTAGTATAAGTTGCCATAGTGCAACTTGAGCTCACGGGTAATCCTATTGAATTACAAGGATCATCATTGGAAGGAACTGCCAATGGCAATAAAATTTTTATTGGCTCGCTAAATGTGCTACTGACCCAAAAAAACAAAAAAAAACAAAAAATTGTTATGGAATTTGTTTTCTGCATCAATATATAATTATGGTAATTTTAAGAATGTAAATATAAATAATTATTTGACGATATTTTAGTACTTTACCTATAAAGATATAATGTATTAGTAGTTTTACCGGGCTGAATTAATGTATGTTTTTTATTGCCTCTAAAATTTTTGATTCTTTAACATCACCAACGGTATGGATAATCGCCTGTTTTCTATTAGGTTTCTGCCTGCGGAATGAAAAGATTAAGAAGCGATTTCTGAGAGTTGGGTTTATTCTCTTAATATTTTTTACCAATCCATTTATTGTAAACACTGTTTTACAATGGTGGGAAATCCCTTCACGGAATGCATCACTTATAGAGCAACCATATGACGTAGGTATTGTTTTGGGAGGAAGTATGCGTTATTATAATAATGAAGCAAGTCGTGTTGTGTACGCCAGCAGTGTTGATCGTATGCTACAGGCAATCCAGCTTTATCATGATAAAAAAATCAGGAAGATATTGCTGAGCGGAGGATCAGGTTATGTGATGTTTGAGGATTGGAAAGAGGCTGCATGGTTAGCTCAATTGCTTTATAAATGCGGTGTTCCGGTGGAAGATGTAATAATTGAAAATGATAGCCGCAACACTTATGAAAATGCGGTTTTCAGCACTCAGATTTTAAAAACAAATCAGTATGGTAATCGCTTTTTACTAATTACTTCTGCTACTCACATGCGCAGGTCGCTGATGTGTTTTGAAAATGCGGGTTTAAAAGTTGAACACTTTTCTGTAGATGAGCGTTCGGGAAAAGGTATTTACACTCCTGACCGAATTATTATACCTGATGCAGAGAATATTAATCACTGGGATACTTTAATACATGAATGGATTGGGATTGTTACTTACAAATTCGCAGGATATATCTGACTTAAGAACTTTTATAGGAAAAATGCTTTAAGTTGGTCCAGTTCAGAATTAAAAAACTTTCTCCGACAACTTTTTTATCTCTTTGCTTACATCTTCCATCAGCCAAACAGGAGTTGAAGTAGCACCACAAATACCAACAGAATTTACATTTTCAAACCATGCTGTGTTCAGCTCATCAGCACTGCTGATAAAATAGCTTTGTGGATTAGTTTGTTCGCAAACACTAAAAAGGGCTTTACCGTTGGAACTTTTTTTTCCACTTACAAAAATTACAACCTCATGCTCCTTTGCAAACTTTCGCATTTGTGGTTCGCGGTTACTTACCTGTCGGCATAGTGTATCATTACTTACAAAATCACTTTCCTCCATTGAACCTTTCTGTTTGATAATTCGCTGCTGGATCATCTGTTCCATTTTTTCAAAACCGGCAGTGCTCTTAGTAGTTTGGGAAAAGAAAAAAACAGGTTTCGAAAAATCAATTTTATTCAGATCATCCTCTGTTTTAACAACAATGGCTTTTCCTTTAGTTTGTCCTACCAATCCATTTACTTCAGCATGTCCTTGTTCGCCATAAATAACAATCTGTGAATTATCGTCATCAATATTATTAAAAGTGGTTTGAACCCGGTTTTGTAATTTTAATACCACCGGACAGGAAGCATCAATGAGTTCAATATTATTTTTAATAGCAAGCTGATAAGTTTCAGGAGGTTCACCATGCGCACGAATGAGGACTTTGCAATCATGGAGGTTTTTTAATCTTTCATGGTCAATTATTTCAAGGCCCTTCGCACGAAGCCGATCCACCTCCATGTTATTGTGAACAATATCTCCCAAACAATACAAATGACCTGTACGGTCCAACTCATCTTCTGCCATTTGAATTGCATACACTACTCCAAAACAAAAACCTGAATTACTATCTATTGTTACCTGCATTGTGAATTTCAAAAATTATAACCCTGAGGTAATTTTTATAAATCTATAATTTACTATCAACTGTATTTAGCTTCTTTATTTCTTCCATTACAAATTCTACCTGCTCATCAAAGTTCAGATGAGTATTATCCAGAATCACTGCATCAGAAGCTCTGCGCAAAGGACTTTCATCTCTATGGGTATCCTCATAGTCGCGGCTTAAAATATTATTAATAACTTCTTCCATTGTTACAACAACTCCCTTCTCACGCATTTCATCAAACCTGCGTTTAGCTCTCACCATCGGATCAGCTTTCATAAATATCTTCAGGTCGGCATATGGAAAAACGGTGGTACCAATATCACGGCCATCCATCACAAGGCTTCCTTCATCAACTGCCATTTGCTGCAGATGAACCATTTTAGTTCTCACTGCTTTAATTGAACTTACATGACTTACATTTTCCGAAATCTCCATTGTACGGATCTTATCCTCCACGTTCACTCCATTGAGATAAACTTCTGAAAAATCGGTTTTAGGATTGATACGAAAAGAGATTTTTATTTTCTTTAAAACTTTTTCATAGTCGTATTTACTATCATTCAACTCCTCAGGTAAAGGAATAGGAATGTTGTTTTGAATAAAATATAAAGTAACAGCCCTGTACATGGAACCTGAATCAATATAATGCAACTTAAGCCTGTGGGCTAAAGCCTTTGCTACAGTACTTTTACCGCATGATGAGTATCCATCAATTGCTACAATTAAACGGGCTTTCATAAAGTTCAAATTGTTCTACAAATATACTTATTATACTCCTCTTAATAAGCTGATATTCTGATATAGCGAAAGGTTTTTAACATTTCAATGTTGTTAATAACAAATCATTAGAGGGTTTAGGTTTAATGTATAACTAATCTCACGCTCATTGTTTCATACTGTGTAAACAATGTAGCAATATAACATCCTGTTTCAAGGTTATCAGTAATGTTTAAAAATTCCATCTGGTTACCTCCTGTGATGTTTATTTCTTTTTTTATGATTATACGTCCTGTGATATCAGCAATATTTAAAGATGCAGCGGACTGCTGAAAAGATTCAATAAGTGCCAGCAGCTGCTGGTTTTTTCCTACCGGATTTGGAATCAGCTTAAAATATAAATTATTATCCTGCTTATTTGAAAGTGCAATAACCGGTGAAAGATGTGCTTCTCCATTAAAATCAAATTGCCGCAAACGGTAATAGTAAACTGTTTCGTCATTATCATGATCAGAAAAATAATAATCACGTATGATGTTTGAGTTTCCTGACCCATTTACAACTCCACGTGTCTCAAAAGAGGAAGCATCATTACCGCGTTCAATCCTGAAGTAATCATTATTTTTTTCAGCTAATGTGATCCAGTGAAGGTTCACTTTTCCATTGCTGCGCTTTCCCTCAAACTTTAATAATGTGATGGGTAATGGTGATTGAATATTAATCAATACCCAGGTAGAATCACATAATGGATATTGATCGCAGGTAAGGTATTGTAGACTATCGAGACCTGTATAACCTGCATTCAACGTGTATCTGATTGTATCGCCATTTATTAACTGTGCTGATCCATGATAAGGACCATTAAGAATCTGCAGATTTCCAAAAGGTCCTCCATCCTCATCTGTATCGTTGTTCTTAGTATTAATATCCTGGAATACCGGACTGCTAAAAATCATTGTATCAATATTGGCATCAGGACGGCTTACGCCAAATAATGTAAGAGAAGTGGAATTATCAGGTTTTACAATTTCATAAGATTCATTTAATGCAACTCCATTGTAAACAATATTTCCGAGTTGATTAATAGTTACGGTTAAACGCAGTGTATCAGTTCTGCCTTTAACTAATGAATCAAGTGTCCACACACCCGTTCCACTATTGAAATTACCATTTGTTAAAGTATGAGACTGATAAACTAATCCGGCAGGAAAAGGTATCTGCACTGAAATGTTTCTGGCTCTCCTCCTTCCTACGTTTGCCGCAATGATTTTTATATTGAAAGTTTCATTCTTAACAGCAAGACCACTTTGAGCAACCATACTTAAAGCAATGTCTGTGGTAAAATCCAACGCTGTAGAATCATTAGGTGGAATAAATGCTGCGTTAAGTAATAACCTCCTTCCGTTAATTCTATTATTAGCATAAGTTGTTCCAGTACCATAGCCAAAATAATCATGACCTGGTAAATAAAAAACGTTTCTGCCTTTTAATGATTTATCTCCCAATTTTGCACCTTGAATTGCATAATTTACACCTGATTTCACAACTTCGTAAGTAATATTTGATTTCAATAAATTACCGGCAATAGGTTTTAGATTCCACACACGAAACTCACCGTAGGCTTGTGCAATGGGACCAAGAAATTGCGCAATAGGAAGATCATGATTAAAATAAGTCAAACCACTCACTGTTGAAATTGAATCTATTCCTCCTGTAGTCATTAATAAACCATTATTTTCAAAAGCTCCAATTGCCGCACAATTAGCAAGGAAGTTAGCTCCATATTGATTAATTAAGGTTATCACCGGATTCACATGAGTCGAATCCCCAGGTGTATAATGAGCATCAGAAGCCATCGAACAACCAGAGGTTGGAACAAGGATTTGACCTGGTGACTGAAGTTTGAAAGACCCTGCATTAAATCCCGCCTCTTGGAGAACATGAACACTGATTGAATCAAAAGATTGAGGGCTTCCATTAAGTAAAATGATATACGGTTTGAATGTTAAAGTGTATCGAATATCAATATTGGTATTACTATTAAGCCTAAACACCACAACACTGTTAGCATATGAGGTAATCAAAGGAAGGGCTTTATTAACCCAAGCACTATCAATAATAAAAGGTCCATTCCTAAAATCAATACTAATTATAGAAGATGTATCCGGATATACCCGGTAAACACTGGCAGTAAAATCCTTTGTTGTTGTTGCATTAGTTCTTGTTTTACCTGCTTTTATTGCCCACATAACAGGAATTTCGTTTTGTAGTAATGTATTTATCAGCCCATAAGATTTAAGATTAAAATACCCAGGAATCTTTTGATTCACAGTATCCATTGGAATAATTAAAGAGCCATTTTTAATATTTTGAATATTGGCTGAAACTAAACCCGGATATTCATTTTGTGCAAAACTTATCTGGTTGTAAAGCATCAAAAAGCACCAAACTATTACCAGGAAAAAATGTTTATAATTCACTCTTTTAAAAGCAGATAACATAATTGCATGTAAACAGGAAAAGGACACTAAAAGTTTCATCAATGAGCTGCAAATTACAAAATTTACCTCTAATATTCTGAATTTGTTTGGTGAAAGTCAAGTAAACAACCTCCTATTAATTCAATTTTCATTAACGGCAGGCAGTTGATAAAATTTTACAAATGACATTTTATTAAATATTCACATTGCTTACATTTGCTTGCAAGTTCAAAATCACCGATTTATGGAAGCGTATTCAACCACTATTTCAACCCTTGAGAAACAAGTAAAGCAATTGATGGAATTGCACAATCAATCGCTAAAAGAAAATGCTTCTTTAAAATTGAGCCATCAACAACTAATCGTTGAAAAAGAAAACCAACAAAATAAAGTTGCTAATCTTACCGAACAGATAAAAACACTTAAATTAGCCCAGGCATTGACGGGATCGGGCGAACAGGATACCCGTCAGGTTAAAACTAAAATAAACGAATACATAAAAGAGATTGATAAGTGCCTTGCCCTTCTTAATAATTAAAAGCATTCAGTGAAAGAAAACATTTCCATACAAGTACAGATAGCTAACAGGACTTATGCTATAAAGGTGAATCCTGAGGAAGAAGCCGGAGTTCAGGCTACTGCAAAATTTATCAGTGAACGATTGGATGAATTGCAGAAAAATCATGGGATAAAAGATCCGCAGGATATGTTAGCTATGTTTGCACTTCAATACACGGCTGAACAATTAAAAAGGAAATCAAAAGCTGAATCTGAAGAAGAAGAAGGAATGCACCGGGTAAAAATTCTTCAGGAAAAACTGGGTGATTATATCAATAGTCTTTAATACCGTTCTTAAAAATATTGTGGTGAATTAATCATTCACCTTATGCGAAAAAACCCGCATAAATTCTGATCGCAGTTGTAAACTCAACATTACATAAACAGGAGCAAAGACTCAGGTTGTGGATTGCATGTCCATCTTGAATGGAAAACATGAATCAACCGGCTTTATCCGACCGTAACATAACGGGGTTTATCACACTCACAGGATTTATCGCGGGCTTTTTTTTGTTTGTCAATGAAGGTAGTTTGGAATTTGGATTATAATCATTAACGAACAGAAAGACCATTTAACAATTCAACAATAAAACAATTCAACAATAAAACATATATGGAAATAACAATCACAATCATCATAGCAGCCGTTGCATCACTTATTGCGGGTAGTGTAGTAACTTACCTGGTAACGCGCAAATCCAACAAAGGCATAGTGGAAACAGCTGAGGAAAAAGCAAATGCAATAATTATAGAAGCACAAGCCAAAGGAGAGCTTTATGTAAAGGACAAAACCATTGAAGCCAAAGACAAGTTTTACCAGTTAAAAACCGAGCACGAAAAACACATTGCTGAAAAAGATAAAAACATCAATGTTGCTGAAAACCGTATCAAACAAAAAGAAAGCGCTCTTAACCAGCAGATAGAACAAAGCAAGCGAAAGCAGTCTGAGATTGATGCTATTCAAACCAACCTCAACCAGCAGGTAGAAATTATTGCAAGACGAAAAGAAGAATTAGAAAAAGCGCATCAAAAACAGGTTCAGGCTTTGGAAAAAATTGCCGGCCTTTCTGCTGACGAAGCAAAAACTCAACTAACAGAAGCGCTTAAAGCGGAAGCAAAAACAAATGCCATGTCATTCATCAAAGAAACGATGGATGAGGCAAAGCTGCAGGCAAATAAAGAGGCCAAGAAAATTGTTATTCAAACCATTCAACGTGTGGCCACTGAACATGCCATTGAAAATGCAGTAACAGTTTTTCATATTGATAATGATGAGGTAAAAGGTCGGATTATCGGTCGTGAAGGAAGAAACATCCGCGCTTTGGAAGCAGCCACCGGAATAGAAATTATTGTGGATGATACACCGGAAGCTATTATACTTTCTGGTTTCGATCCTGTTCGCAGAGAGCTGGCACGTCTTGCTTTGCATCAATTGGTTTCTGACGGACGTATTCACCCTGCACGCATTGAAGAAGTAGTGAATAAAGTAAAGCGCCAGCTGGAAGAAGAGATTGTTGAAACCGGAAAACGCACCACCATTGATCTCGGTATTCATGGTCTCGCTCCTGAATTAATTCGCATTGTGGGCAGAATGAAGTACCGTTCGAGCTACGGACAAAATCTTTTACAGCACAGTCGCGAAGTGGCTAACCTTTGTGCTTTGATGGCTGCTGAAATGGGATTAAATACTAAGCTTGCCAAGCGTGCCGGTTTATTGCATGATATCGGCAAAGTTTCAGAAGAAGACACCGAACTTCCACACGCTATTGCAGGTATGAAAATGGCTGAGCGGTTTAAAGAACATCCTGAAATTTTAAATGCCATAGGAGCCCATCATGATGAGATTGAAATGACCAGCATTATCTCTCCTATAGTTCAGGTTTGTGATGCAATCTCCGGAGCCCGCCCCGGTGCACGCAGAGAGATTGTGGAGCAATACATGAAACGACTGAAAGACCTGGAAGCGCTTGCTTCCGCTTATAAAGGAGTTGAAAAAGCTTTTGCTATACAGGCAGGTCGGGAGTTACGTGTGATTGTTGAAAGTGATAAAATGGATGATAAACAAACCGAGCAGCTTTCTTTTGATATAGCAACACGCATACAAACCGAAATGACTTACCCGGGACAGGTGAAGGTGACGGTGATACGTGAAACAAGAGCGGTTAATTACGCGAAGTAAAAT
>JANLUX010000140.1:0-8721 GCA_031363705.1 Bacteroidota bacterium | reverse complement strand
AAGTGTAGAAGGTCTAACTCAACCCAATGGGGAAATTTCCAGAAGCCCTTGCCTTCGTGTGAGAAATTGTGGTTTAAATTTCACCAAAATTATTTTTAAGTAATGGCATATTTTTTTAGGTTTGTAAAATCAATAAACCTATTCACCATGATACAGGATTACAGAAATCAGGGAATTCCTTCACGCAACTTACACACTAATGAAGGGTTAAAAACAAATTCTCAGCCGGAATTAATAAAAACGGAAAACAAACAACAAGCTGATAGTTATTTAAAAAAATTTATAAACGAACCCTGTGTCACCGACTACTTTTATCCTAAGAAAAATAATTAGCCAAATTTTCTACCCATTCAATTCCTTCTGTTTTTTTAAACCACGTCATCTGGCGTTTGGCATAGTTACGTGTGTTTTTTTTAATTAAGTCAATGGCATCATTCATAGAAATATTACCATCGAGGTAATCAAAAATCTCCTTGTAACCTACTGTTTGCAATGCATTGTGATTGCGGAATTTTTTCACGTTTTCCACTTCAGCCACTAATCCTTCTTCAATCATTTTATCCACTCTGTTTTCAATCCGTTTATATAATTCTTCACGGGGTAATTGAAGTCCAAATATTTTAGTGGAAAAATTTCTTTTGGTTGATTGTGTAGTTTGATGGAGTAGGGCGGAGTATGGTTTGCCGGTTACAATACAAACTTCCAATGCACGAATAATACGCTGTGGGTTTTGCAAATCAACACGTGTATAATATTCAGGATCGTTTAGTAAGAGTTGGTGTTGCAGATATTCAATTCCCTTTGTTTCAAAATCTTTTTGTAGTTGATTCCTTACTTGTTTATCAGCCTCGGGCAAATGATCAAATCCTTTTAATACTGCATTAATATATAATCCCGATCCGCCTGACATTATTAATACATCGTGTTTTTTAAATAGCCCTTCTATCAACTCAAGTGCATCTTTTTCAAACATACCTGCATTGTAATCCTGCGAAATAGAAATGGAATTAATAAAATGATGTTGTACTTCTGATAGCTGTGCATCGGTTGGCTTAGCAGTTCCTATTGTTAGCTCGCTGAAAAACTGGCGGCTGTCAGCAGAAATAATTTCTGTATTTAATTTTTTGGCTAATTCAATTGCCTGACTCGTTTTACCTGAAGCAGTAGGTCCGACAATAACAATCAGTTGTTTCATTATAAATAAAAAATCCCGATCCGGAATAACCGGGACGGGATCAATTTAAAATCTATAAGTTATAAATTACTTTAAATTATTTTCTTTAAACATCTTCTTCAAGCGGTTCATCATCACCGGTCGCTTCTTCTTCAAGTTCCATCTCTTCATCCTCTCCTACGCTATTCATACCAATCAACTCATCTTCTTCCACACCTTCTTCAGAAGTATGAATTGCTTCTGCCTCAGGAGCAACAATCTCATCTTCCATGTCTTCATCTTCTGCCAGGATAGCTGATGGTTTTGGTGTAACAATATTATATTGTTTGGGTGCTTCGCCAATTGATTTTACACAGGAAGGATAACTTTTTACAGGATCGGCTTTGGGAATAAGTTTTATAAGTTCCATGGTAAAACTCCAGCCAGCATCATAATCGCTGATGTATAAAAACTTTTGGTGTGGATCGCTGATGAAATCACATAACCTTGAATCTTTCATCAGTGGCAACGCTTCACCATTTTTATCCTTGCGTTTTTCCAGCGAAATTTCCTGCCCTTTTTTCCAAAAATCATTGCTTACAAAAAACGATGCAGGTTTTTTATCATCAAACCCTATTGCAGCCTGAATAGTGTGGTGTAAATCATCGAAAGTCTGAGTGCTTCTTATTTCAATGTCACGTTGAACATCATCATAATCTTCAAAAATTATTCTAAACTTGTAAACTAATGACATATCAAGTAAGTATTTTTCTGCTATAAATTTAACTAATATTTTACTACAACAACTTTTTCTTTATAAAATATTTTCTGTTGTATTTTCATTGCAAAGGAAACAATTTTATTGTAATTGTGAAATTGTTTTTACCGGAGTCAGCTTCATCTCCTTAGCTTTTAATATCATATAATTAAATGCAGCTTCAAATTCATTCGGTATAATTCCATCAATGATTGCTTCGCGAATTAAATTTTTTAAGATCCCCACATCACGTCCTGGTTTTAAATTAAAAGCCTGCATAATATGTTCACCGGTTACAGGAGGCTGCCAGTTGCGGATACGGTCTTTTTCTTCAACTTCTATCAGCTTGCTTCTCACCAGTTCAAAATTCTGACGATATCGTTTAACCTTGTATTCATTTTTTGTAGTGATGTCTGCATGGCACAATGTCATCAGGTCATCAATATCATTTCCTGCTTCAAATAACAATCGCCTCACTGCTGAATCGGTAATTTCTTCCTTTGCTAAAACAATAGGACGAAGATGCAACATCACCAGCTTTTGAACATATTTCATTTTCTCATTCAGCGGAAGCTTCAGTTGTTTAAATATGTGTGGAACCATTCGCGCTCCTTTGTCTTCGTGCCCGTGAAATGTCCATCCGTCAATTTCATCAAAACGTTTTGTGAGTGGTTTTGCAATATCATGCAACACTGCTGCCCAACGCAACCAAAGATCATTGGTATGTTTTGAAATGTTATCAAGCACTTGTAAGGTGTGATAAAAATTATCTTTATGAGCTTTACCTTTTACCACATCAACACCTTGCAATGCTGCCATTTGAGGAAAAATAATGTGCAGCAGTTGTGTATCAAATAATAATTTAAAACCCGTTGAAGGTTGCGGTGAAAGAATAATTTTATTCAGTTCATCACTCACCCGTTCCATACTCACAATTTTTATCCGCTCACGTTGATCGTGTATCGCGTTAAGCGAATCTTTATCAATTGTAAAATTTAATTGTGAAGCAAAACGTATGGCACGCATCATCCGCAATGGATCATCAGAATAAGTAATTATTGGATCCAGTGGTGTACGGATGAGATGATGTTTCAGGTCTGATAATCCATCAAAGGGATCAATCAGTGTTCCGTAATCTTTTTCATTCAAACTGATAGCTAAAGCATTTATTGTAAAATCACGCCTTCGCTGATCATCTTCAAGCGTTCCAGTCTGTACACTTGGCTTTCGCGAATGTGATGCGTATGACTCTTTACGTGCTCCCACAAATTCTATTTCATAATCCTCATAACGAAGCATAGCAGTACCAAAATTTTTAAAAACTGCAACATTCACATCAGGACCAATTTTAGCAGCCACCTGGTTTGCAATGGCAATTCCATCTCCTAAAACAACTACATCAATATCTTTACTTGGACGCTTTAATAAAATATCACGTACAAAACCACCAATTACAAATGCCTTTGCTGACTGATCTTTAATAATGGCAGCAATTATTTTAAAAACCGGATGTGTGAGATGTGCTTTCAAAATGTATTAAAAGATGTGTTCGTCATGCTGAATTCGCTTCAGCATCCCTTCAAATGATGCTGAAACAAGTTCAGCATGACGCGCTTTATTATTTACGGATGAATTTGATTTTTCCATCGAGTTCTAATCGCATTATAACCGATGGTTTTGACTGTTTTTTTTCCTGCTGCCGCAAATTTACCACATAGTCAACACCTTCTTTTATAACAGCACTTATTTCACTGAAATTTGAAGGTGATCCTTCGTTACTGATATTTGCAGAAGTACTTATTAAAGGCTTATTTAATTTCCGAATCAGTTGTTTGCAAAAATCATCCTTCACAATCCGTATTGCCACAGATCCGTCTTCAGCCACTACGGTGGGAGGGAGGTTAGTTCCTTTCGGATAAATAATAGTCAATGGATTTTCGCTGAATTCTATCAAATCAAATGCATTTGAAGGAACTTCTTTAACATATCGCTGTAACCGCGATTCATCATCCACCAAAACAATCATGCTTTTATTTGCAACACGGTTTTTGATTGCAAAAATTTTTTCTACAGCATTAGCGTTTGTTGCATCACAACCAATTCCCCAGATGGTGTCAGTAGGATAAAGAATTATTCCACCTTCACGTAAAACTGCAACGGCTTTTTTTATCTCTTCTTCAAAAGTCATTAGGGCAAAAATAGTTTTAAGTTTAAATTCTAAAGTTTAAAGTTCAAATCTGCAACTTGAAACTTTAGACTTGAAACTCGAAACTTCCTTTTACTTTCGCACCAATGAAAAAAACATCTGCCGGTAAAAATATTTCTAACAGAAAAATTTCGAGGAAACGCCCGGTTATTTTAGTTACCAATGATGATGGTATCACAGCTCCGGGTCTGCGGGCCTTAGCTGAAGTAATGAGTACTATCGGAGAAGTGGTGATTGTAGCGCCTGACAGTCCTCAATCGGGAATGGGACATGCAATTACCATCGGCAAACCTTTGCGATTGGATAAGGTGAGTCTGCACGGACCGTTGACTGCATATCAATGTTCAGGAACTCCGGTGGATTGTGTGAAGCTTGCAGTCAATAAAGTATTAAAACGCAAACCCGATTTGCTGGTATCCGGAATTAATCATGGTTCTAATTCATCTATCAATGTAATTTATTCCGGAACAATGTCGGCTGCTATGGAAGGAGCTATTGAAGGAATTCCATCTATTGGTTTTTCGCTGCTTGATTATAGTCTGGATGCTGATTTTCATCCGGCAAAACATTTTATTAAAATCATTACCCACAATATTTTAAAAATTGGTTTGCCCGAAAATACTTTGCTCAATGTAAATATCCCTCAATTACCTGTAAAGAAAATAAAAGGCATAAAAGTGTGCAGACAAGCAAATGCAAAATGGCAGGAAGAATTTGATGAACGACTGGACCCTAACAAACGTAAATATTATTGGCTGACAGGAAAATTCGTAAACATGGATACAGGTGATGATACTGATGAGTGGGCGTTAAAACAAGGTTATGTTTCAGTAGTCCCTGTCCAATTTGATTTTACTGCACATCATGCAATACCGCATCTTAATAAAGTGAAATGGCATGATTAACCGCTTACTTCGTGATTCCATTCTTTCAGGAGTTGTTATTGGAATTGTTTCTATCATACTCGATTATGTTTTTCTTTTCAATTTTGATAAAGGTTATCAATCACTCACCGGGAATAGTACTTTTTTGCAGCCACCACGAATTCAGCTGATCATACTTGCGATAAACATTTTGTTATTTCGTTTTATGATTGTGAAATGGAATCGTTATCATACTGCCAGAGGATTATTTCTTGTAATAATTGTTGCTATGGCAGGTTATGTATTGAACCGCAAATACCATTTTATCTGAATGAGGACAGATCATTTTTTATTTGGATTTATCAGCGGATTGATTGGTCCGTTGATTGGATTTTATTTCTATTATTTATTGTTTTTCCGGTATATGGGATTCAATTCATTTTACCGCCATGTTGTATCCAGTGATAAACTGATTTCTGTATTAAGTTTGGGTGTTATCCTGAATCTTGTACTGTTTTTTATTTTTTATCAGACGGAAAAAGACCGTTCACTAAGAGGAGTTGTAGGAGCAACTTTTATTTATGCATTTGTAGTGCTTTATATTAAAATGTTACGTTAATTAATCCGCAAAGTTGAAATACTACATTATAGCAGGTGAGGCTTCGGGAGATCTGCATGCATCTAATCTTATCAAAGAATTAAAAAAAATTGATGTAAACGCCACCTTCCGTTGCTGGGGAGGTGATTTAATGCAACAACAAGGTGCAACACTTGTTAAACATTATCGTGAATTGGCTTTCATGGGTTTTATAGAAGTGATTGCAAACCTGAAAACAATTTTGCGCAATATTGATTTTTGTAAAAAAGATATTTTAGAATACCGTCCGGATGCTTTGATATTGGTTGATTATCCGGGTTTCAATTTACGGATTGCAAAATTTGCGAAGGAGCAGGGCTTCAAAGTTTATTATTACATATCACCACAGGTTTGGGCTTGGAAAAAGAACCGCGTTTATAGCATCAAAAAACATGTTGACCGGATGTTTGTGATTTTACCTTTTGAAAAAGAATTTTATAAAAAGTTTGATTACGAAGTGGACTTTGTCGGCCATACATTACTGGATGCCATCAATGAAAATAAAACTGTTCCGGATCAACTCTGGAAAAAAGAAAATGGTTTAAAGGATTTACCAATCGTAGCATTATTACCGGGAAGCAGGAAACAGGAAATAAATACCATGCTGCCTTTAATGATCAATGCAGTTAAATCATTTAATGATGTACAATTTGTAATTGCCGGAGCACCATCAGTTTCCAAAGAGTTTTATGAACCATTTGTTAAAGGTTTTAACCATGTTGCGATTGTATTTGATCAGACTTATCAGTTACTCAGTCATTCGAAAGCTGCATTGGTAACTTCCGGAACTGCAACATTGGAAACAGCTTTGTTTGGAGTTCCTGAAGTGGTTTGTTACAAAGGAAATTTAATTTCTTACCAGATTGCCAAACGCCTGATTAAAGTAGAATATATCTCTTTGGTTAACCTGGTAATGAAACGTGCAGTTGTAAAAGAATTAATTCAAAAAGAATTAAATGTGAAAAATCTTGAAATGGAATTAAAGGATATTCTTTACAATGATCAAAAAAGAAAACAGATGGAAAAAGATTATCTGGAACTTAAACAGATTTTGGGTGGCAAAGGAGCTTCTGCTAAAACAGCTAAATTGATTTATGCAGATCTACAGAGTTAAATCTTCCTATATTTGATTATATTGCTTTGTCTTATAATTAATATTATGTTAAATTGATTATTCCAAATAAAAGGGAACCGATAGCTCCCCTTTATCAATAAGTCTCTATTTAATGGTTTCCATTGCCTTCTTCATTTCTTCAGCTTTTTGCATATCACCTAATCTTAAATACAATTGCTTTAATGAATTTATTGTGGGAATATCTTTTGGATTGAGTTGATAAGCTTTTTCAAAATATGGTTTAGCTTCGCCAAACTTTGCATCAAATTGTGTTTTAAGTTTATCAAATTCTGCCTGTTTACTTGGTGGTAATTTATTCGCTTTATCAACCATTTCAACTCCCTGGTTAAATATCAATGCTCCCAGATTATAATTCGCATCAAAGTATTGCGGATTTAATTCAATTGCTTTTTTGTAAGATGCAATCGCTATATCCTGATTACCGGCCTTATCATTAATATTTCCTTTTACCGAGTATAAATTAGCATTGTTTGGATCTAAAGCTATTGCCTGATCAATCATTCCTAACGCTTCCTTATCTTTTCCACTGATAAGATAAATGTTTAACTGATCCAGCATCAGGTTTGCATCTGCAGGATATTTTTGACGTCCGGCCTGAAGCGTTACTAACGCATTAGCTGTGTCTTTCTCTGCCATGTAAATCTTGGAAAGAAAATTATAACCTTTTGCTCCCTGATAATTCAAATCAATTACTTGCTGATAGTATTTTTTTGCTTTTGCATTGTCTTTTCCTTTTTCTGCTGCCAATGCTGCATTATAAATAGCAAGAGTATCTGTTTTGTTAAAATAAGTTTTGCTGATGTCTGCCGATGATTCAAACATATTTACAGCCCCTGTATAATCTTTATCTCTGAATTTATCAACTCCTTCATTCAAAAATTGCGAACCAAGAATTGCCATGCTTTTATCTAAATCGTCTTTGTATTCTTTTTTTGAATCAAGTTCCAATGTTTTCTGATATGATTTATAAGCTTCTTGTAACGAACCCGGTTTCAGTGTATTGAATTCGGGTTTCTTGCTCTCATAAATCGCATGATAAATTAAACCCCTGTAATACCAGGTTTTGGCACTTCGAATAGTTGATTCGAAAACTGCAGCTTTATCAATAGCCTCTTTCGCTTTGTCAAGGTCATCATAACGCAAGTAATTGTAAGCTGACTGAACCTCTTTTGACTGAGCTGTTGCAAGATTATTGATTGCAAATAAAATTGTAAATACAAGAATGAGTTTTTTCATATTCAAATGATTAGACTTGTTATTGAAATTTAGAGATTAATGTTTTTCTCAGGAACGTCATTCAGGAGGAACCATGTCAAATAGTTGTAGTGAAGTTTGAGAACCAATAAAGCATGTCTGTAAGTTGAAGGCTTCTAACTTTCAAACAAACCTTAATGCTAATTCCATACTGGTGTTTCATATTTGACAAGGTTACTACTGAATGACGAAATTCGATTCGCAAATTCGTTCGTAGATGAGCTTTTATTCTTCAGGATTTGTTTCTTCTGTTGTATTTGCGTCATCAACATCACCTTGACCGTTTGATTCTACATCATCAGGATTTAGATTTGAAGTTGATTGTTGTTCTGTATTTCCGATTGCATCTTCAATTATTGTTGGAGTCACAATCTCTTCTACCTTAGCCACTGAAGCAATAGCATCGTCATCATCCAGCTTAATTAACCTTACACCTTGAGTCGCTCTACCCATTACGCGTAAATCATCAATTGGCATACGAATAGTTATGCCGGATTTATTGATGATCATTAAATCATCACTTTCGAGCACTGCTTTTATTGCAATCAACTTTCCTGTTTTTTCTGTTACATTGATGGTCTTTACTCCTTTAGCACCACGGTTTGTAACCCGGTATTCGTCAATATGTGAACGTTTGCCATAACCTTTTTCACTCACTACCAATACGGTTTCTTTTTCAGCGTCCTGGATGCAAATCATACCCACTACTTTATCAG
>JANLUX010000124.1:0-2936 GCA_031363705.1 Bacteroidota bacterium | reverse complement strand
ATTTCATTGCATATTTGCGCTTAAATTTTTACACTCATGAGAACTCCCGGTTATAATTTGGAATGTAAGGTGAATGATATCACAGTATGTTATGATGATTTAGGAGAAGGAAACATTCCAATTATTTTTATTCATGGATTTCCTTTTGATAAATCAATGTGGGCAGAACAAGTTGAGTTTGCAAAAAAAATTACACGAGTCGTTGCTTATGACATTCGCGGTTTTGGCAAATCGCAAACCGGTTCACAGGATTTCAGTATAAATTTATTTGCTGATGATCTGATTGATTTCATGGACATCCTTGAAATTCCAAAAGCAATTATTTGCGGTCTTTCAATGGGTGGTTATGTCGCCATGAATGCAATGTATCGTTACAAAGAAAGATTTGCAGCAATGATACTGGCAGACACACAGTGTATTGCTGATTCAACTGAAGCAAAAGAAAAAAGATACCGGACTATAGAACTGATTGAATCCAAAGGACTGAGTGTATTTGCAGAGTCATTTGTAAAAAATATTTTTTGTGATGAAACACTTCAGGTGAAGAAAGAAGTTGTTTTAGGAATTCAAAATGTAATACTCACCACATTACCTTTCACCGTTACAGCTACTTTAAAAGCGCTTGCACAGCGATGGGAAACATGCTCTGCTCTCAGCGAAATCACAGTTCCTGTTCTGATTGTTTGTGGTATTGAGGATAAGGTAACGCCTTATGAACAGTCAGATAAAATGCATTCAGCAATTAAAGGTTCAACATTAAAATCCATTTTAAAAGCGGGTCATCTTTCCAATGTGGAGCAGCCGCAAGAATTTAATAATTATTTAAAGGTTTTTTTAGAAGGGGAATTAAAATTAGTAAATCGTTAACTATCTTCTCTTGTATTTTCTTTCCAACAGGTAAGAAAAGCCAACCAAAAAATTTAACGAATTAGTTTGCACTGTTCCTCCTTTTGTACGGGGAGTATTATTGATATCATAAACACCAATGTTATCACGTATCTCTAAAGAAGCAGTAAACTTATCAAGAAGAGGAATTGTAAATCCTGCTCCAACGCAAAATCCGCCATCAAGTTTATTATCGTTAGCAGTATTATTAATTTTAATTTCAGGAACAGTATCCTTAGCTCCGATAATATCTTCTTCTTTTAAAAGAAAACCGACAAATCCACCTACATTAATAAAAAAGCTCAGTTTTGTATTGGTGTTGATTCGTAACATAGCAGGTATGGTAATATAAGTAAGGGTAATTTTATTATGAGAAACACCTGTTACGTTTCCACTGGAATTAACAAAAAAAAGATCATCACTCATGGCTCCTTTTCGTTCGTAGAAAATGTTGCTCTTAAAAGAAAAAATGCTTTTTGGTGCTCTGATTTGTAATGATAAGCCAGCAGCATAACCAATTGTATTCATATAGTTTGCTTCTATATAATCATTACCTCTTAAATGTGTGAGCCCCGGTCCTGCTTCAATACCAATTTTAATTTGTGGACGCTTTACCTGTGCGTTGCTGCTAAGATGAACCATCAACATCATAAAAAAAAGAAAGAAATTTTTACAATTCATTCCTGGTATGTCAATGTTAATTTCTACGCAAATATTTTGCCCGGGTTTAAAATATTATTCGGATCAAAAAGTTTTTTAATTCCTTTCTGCAAATCAAGCTGTGTTTTACTGAAAGCTATATCCATATAATTTTTTTGAACGTAGCCGATTCCGTGTTCTCCGCTTATTGTTCCTTTTAGTTTTACACACAACTCAAATATCTCGCGAATACCCAAGGGAACTTTATTATTCCAGTCCTCATCACTCATTTCATCTTTAACAATGTTTACGTGTAAATTTCCATCACCGGCATGCCCATAACAGATGGAACGAAAACCATATTTTATTCCAATCTCTTTTACCCCTTTTAATAAAACAGGCAACTCAGCACGCGGTACCACAGTGTCTTCTTCCTTATAAACTGAATGTGATTTAACAGCTTCACCAGCACTTTTGCGCATTCTCCATAAATCTGCTTTTTGTTGTGCAGTATCTGCAAACAATACTTCATCACACTCAAACTGATACATCAGCTCGGTTATCTTTTCACAATCTTTAAACAGAGCATCCAAATCATTTCCATCCACTTCAATTAAGAGATGTGCTTTGATATTTTCTTTGATCGGAATTTTTACATCTACAAATTGTAACACAAAATCAATTGCATCGCGTTCCATAAATTCCATAGCAGAAGGAGTGAAGCCAGCACGAAAAACGGCTGACACTGCTTCGCAGGCTTTTTCAGCAGAGAAAAACGGTACAAGCATTAAGAGATTTTGGGTAGGCAAGGGAATCAATTTAAAAACAATTTTTGTGATGATACCCAATGTTCCTTCACTGCCCACCATCAGTTGAGTGAGATTATATCCTGTAGAATTTTTTAAAACGTTTGCACCTGTCCAGATAATTTCACCGGTTGGAAGTACTACTTCGCAATTCAAAACATAATCTTTGGTAACACCATACTTCACTGCTTTAGGTCCACCGGCACTCTCTGCTAAATTACCTCCGAGAAAACAACTGCCTCTGCTTGCAGGATCGGGTGGATAAAACAAACCTTTTGCTTCAACAGCATCACGAAAATTTTGAGTGATTACTCCCGGCTCAACCGTTGCCTGAAGATTGCGTTCATCAATTTCGATGATTGAATTAAAACGTTCCATTGAAATTACAATGCCTCCATGCACAGGTAATGCACCACCACTTAAACCTGTACCTGCGCCACGCGGAGTAACAGGAATTAATTCTTTATTTGCTAATTGCAGTATCAAAGAAATCTCAACAGCAGTTCTCGGCTTCACAACAATTTCCGGAGCAAAATGCAAATCTTCTGTTTCATCATGACCGTAGTGTTGTAATGATTCAGCATCATAAAAAACATATTCTTTGCC
>JANLUX010000112.1:0-15825 GCA_031363705.1 Bacteroidota bacterium | reverse complement strand
TATTAGAAAAATCTGCTTTGGGCACACAGGCTGTTGCCACATGTCCGTCTTCAGTACCTGTTGCAAGAAGATTGCTTTGCGTCCATAAATTATCTCTTGATCCTGCAGAACTGTTAAGTGCAGCATGCATCACGGCTTTTTGCCCTTCGGTAAACATTTTATGACAGCTTGCATAATCCATATAGTTCTGAACATTATCAACAGGGTCTGAAGGTCCGGATCCACAAGTATTTTGACTCAGGTTGCAGCCACTTGGAACACTGCCAATGCAATTAGGCGTATCAAAAATTCCATCATCAATATTACAATTAGAAGCTAACCCGGCAGCATTTGAATTGCCCCATGTATGAGGTAAATTAATATAATGACCTACTTCGTGCGTTAATGAACGTGATTGATAATGTCCGATCTGAGGCCCTCCCACATAATCATAAAGAATTACGATACCATCAATATTGCTCGAAACTCCGGGATAATATGCATAACCGGCAGCACCACTTGCTATATGTTGCACTACCCAAATATTCAGGTATTTGTCACTGGGCCAGTCTATCAAAGTTTTAACATTATTTCCGGCATTATAAGTAAAGGAAGTTCTGGTGCGAGTAATACCGTCAGTGCAATTACCCTGTGGATCAATGGTAGCAAGTCTGAATTGAATTTGTGCATCAGCAAAAACCGGTTGAAAATATGGGATCACATCACCTGTATCACTGTTTAATTTTTGAAAACTTTCATTTAAAACAACCATTGCGTCTAATATCTGTTGCTTTGGAATATTTTCAGTGCCATAATTGTGCATTACATGGAAAACAACAGGTATGGTATAAAGAGCAGTGGCTGAACCGACACGTTGTTGCGGTCCTATAAACTGTTGTGTGAAATCCTGTAATTGTTGTCTTCGCAATGCCAGTCCGGGATCATTTTGCATTTCTATGTTAAACATTGAATCGGTAGCACAGGGTTTAATGCCATCTGTTTGAGCAATGGCGACTGATGAAATCAATATTGAAATCAGTAGTATGATTTTCTTCATTATATTATTATTGTTTTGGTGTATAAATTAATTAATTATAAATTTTTTGATGACTGAGCTTTTTAAAAGAAGATTTTATAAGATAAAATCCTGACTCTGGAGTGTGTTTATTTCAAATTTTATGATCGCTCTCAAATATATTCTGTTGTCCGTTTTCCGGTTTATTTATTCCTTTTCTTACGGATTTTAAAAAGGATGGCTAAGATACAAATAACATCTATAGTTGAACGCCCATTTTTAAGATTGCTTTTCACTTTACATTCTGATGACTATTAAATGTTAATACCTGGAGGTATGGCTTCATTTTTCCGCTCTCTTCTGAAAATTGCCCAGATACAAACCAGGGTTATCAAGGTTGATATCATCAGGAATAATTCATCGCCAGGTTGTGTACCTATTGTATCAGGATCGAACGGTAACTGATTTCGTTTTTGCAAAAACATCATTATTACAGCTGTTGCATTGTTTATAAAATGCCCCATTATTGCCGGCCACAACGAACCGCTCCAAAGCACCACATACCCGAAAAAAATGCCTAGCATCATCCTCGGCACAAACCCATAAAACTGCATGTGCAAAGCACTGAAAGCAATTGCCGAAAGAACAATTCCTGCATGCTTGTTTTTTGTTAAATCAATCAGTAACCGTTGCACTGCACCTCTGAATAATAATTCCTCACCTATTGCGGGTAACAATGCAATAACAAACAGGTTAACTGCGAGACCTGAATAACTGGTGGTTTCCAAAAATACTTTTGTCAATTCTGTGGCGCGGTCTTCTGCATTCCTCATCCATTCTTCAATACCTTTTAATGCTGATGGCAATGTTAAATGCTGGTTTAGTTCATTCATCCAGTTGATGAGCGGACCTGAAAAAACAATTGTTGTTATCACCAAAAAAACTGTAATCCATGCAACCCGTGAATTTAGTTTTAACCACGCCAGATAATTTACATCAAACAAAACTGCTGCTGCAATAACAGGAATTATAAATAGCCCGATAGCAGAAAATGCCTGCATTAACTTAAGCGTATTAATCACCAGCGGATTCTCAGTTTCATTCATTATAGCAGGATTGCTCAACGGATTCACTCCATAAAACAATGAACTGAATAAACTGCCCAATAGTGTAAAAATCACTACAAAAAATAGCGCAAAGCCCACTAACACCAGCAGCTTCCGGTAAGGAGACCGGTCAGCAAGCAATCCGCGAAACATCATTTTCCAGTAAATTTGCGCGAAGATAACTCGAGAATGTCAATGCTATCCATTTTCTACTTTCTACTTTCTACTTTCTACTTTCTACTTCGAAGTTGGTAAAGATTGGCAACATACAGCTCAGCGATTTTCCGCTATTGCTCGCTCCTATGGAGGATGTGAGTGATCCGCCTTTCCGTTATGTGTGCAAGCAAAATGGAGCTGATCTTATGTACACGGAGTTCATCAGTAGTGAAGGGCTTATTCGTGATGCAGTTAAAAGTGTGCAGAAGCTCGACATTTTTGAGTATGAGCGTCCCATTGGTATTCAGCTTTTTGGAAGTGATATTGACAGTATGCGTGAAGCAGGCATCATTGCCGATCAGGCAAACCCTGATTTAATTGATATTAATTACGGATGTCCAGTAAAAGCTGTGGCATGTAAAGGTGCGGGTGCTGCATTGTTGCAGGATATACCTAAGATGGTTTCAATGACTGCTGAAATCGTTAAAATTGCTAACCGTCCTGTAACTGTTAAAACACGTTTAGGTTGGGATGACAACACAAAAAACATTGTGGAAGTTGCCGAGCGATTACAGGATGTAGGCATACAGGCTTTAAGTATTCATGGGCGCACACGTGCTCAGATGTACAAAGGCGGAGCTGACTGGGAACTCATTGGCGCTGTTAAAAACAATCCCCGCATACATATCCCCATATTTGGTAATGGTGATGTGGACACTCCAACAAAAGCGCTCGAGATGAAAAATATTTATGGTGTGGATGGAGTAATGATCGGCAGGGCATCCATTGGCAACCCATGGATATTTAATGAGATCAAACATTTTATAAAAACGGGCGAGGTGTTGCCTCCGCCTGATATTCATCAACGTGTAGAAGTCTGCAAAACACATTTAGATAAATCCATTGCCTGGAAAGGAAACATAGTTGGCATATTAGAAATGCGCAGACACTATTCCAATTATTTTAAAGGACTTGATCATTTTAAAGAGTATCGTATGAAGCTTGTAATGTCTTCAAGCTATAATGAAATCTGCGATACACTGGATGAAATCAGCCGGCATTATTCCAATGAAAATGCATTTCAACCTGTAGTTGTCATATAAAAATTTTGTTTTGCTTTTTAAAGATGAATTACTCCACCTCCATAAAATCAAAGCATCCGCCAAATTGTGGATTAATCACCAGTTCTCCTTTTTCATTAATGTATCCCCAGCTGCCATTAATTTTTATACGGGCAAACCCGTTATGAAAATCTTCTCCTTTTTCAATCTTCAGGTTTTCAAAAAGAAAGTTTCCTTTTTTATCAATGTATTTCCAGTCACCTTCGTGGCCGAGTGATAAATCAGCACTGCTTAATTCGTACAAAGATGCTCCGTCAAAAGAAGGGCACTGAAAAAGAAGGGCACTGAAAAAGTCCGCCTTATAAAAAGGGACTAATCGTGATTGCGATTAGTCCCTTTATCATTGCGTTATATAGTTTTTGGTGCGCTGAAATTCTGTATAACCGATTCTCGGAGCCTTAATTTGAAAAAAATAGGCATCCTTTTTTTTCTTTTTTTTTAAAGGGACTTTTTCAGTGTCCTCGTCAAAAGAGCACCTTTTTTATTTGCCTGCTCAAAAATATTTTCTGTTTAGTGTAACTATTTCGCTCTTTTTCGTAAGAGGATTTAAAGATTATTGACCATGCGAAAATATATTGCCTGTTTGTTAAAATATTACAATGTTGTTGGATACGATATTTAACCTATTAGATAAACCTGCAGTAAAACATCCTTAAAAATTTTATGAAAAAAGAACGCTTCTACAGAAGGCTTGACAAAAAAATTTATCTCGTACTGTTTCTTGTAATTGCCATTGCAATATTAAATGCTGTATGCAGCACCTTTGTAATCCGCAATAGCCAGAACATTACAAGTGACATAGTACACAACACCAACCCTTCACTTGAAACCCTTGCCAAGGCAAACCTTATGGTTACGCAATCCAAAATGTTAATCATTAATTGGGTTTATCTGCCGGATAATAAGACCGACAAGGAGAAATTGGCAACTCTTAATAACAAGGATTACGGCTTACTCAAAGCAAAAATTAAGAGTTTGATGCCATCCTGGGAACATCATGAAAATATATCCAGGATGAATAAAGTATTTGCTCAGTATGAAGAATTGATAGGTTTTGAAAATCAAATCACCAATCTACTCCTTACGATTGATGATTATCAGGACCCAGTGAAAAAGTTTGCAGCAGAAGATATTCTTGAACATAAAATTTTTCCGAAGTGCGAACAAATTTCTTCAGAACTGGAAAATATCATCCAGATACAGACTGCATTCGCAATGAATAAACAGGATCAAATGCTTTTTTCATTTGATTCCCTCACAGTTGCTGTGCTAAGTATTGCATTGCTGATAATATGCTCAATTTTATTTGCTGCGCTGGTTATTTCACGCTCTATCATTGTTCCAATATTAAATATTCGTGAACTGATTATGCAGATGAGTATTGGCCAGCTGCCTGACCTGCGCATGAAAATCCCTGACAATGTTGTTGGAGAAATGTTACTTGCGCTTAAAGCATTAATATCAAGCTTTAACCGAACTTCAAACTTTGCTGATGAAATCGGTAAAGGAAATCTTGATCATCCCTTCACACCTCTAAGCAGCAACGATGTTCAGGGTCATGCATTACTCAACATGCGTAATCGTTTGAAATCTGCCTCTGAAACTGAATCGCAAAGAGCATGGATAGCAGAAGGGCTGGCACAATTAAACCAGATTATGCGATCATCCAACGATGATTTTAATGTATTGCTTGAAAAAATTATGGATATGATTGTGCGTTATATTAACGTACAACAAGGCGCAATTTTTCTTTTGCATAATGATGACCTCAATGATTTACACATTCAGCTTGGCGCCTATTACGCGCTCAATAATAAGACCTTAAACTGCAAACGCTATGAATTAAAAGAAGGTTTAATTGGTGAAGCAATAGCCACTAACCGCATTATCTCATTGGACAATGTCAATGATCCTTACTTTAATATTGAATCAGGACTTGGCAGTTCAAAAGAATGCAGCCTTATGATTATTCCGCTCGCAACAAGTGGAAAAGTTGTAGGAGCTATTGAGGTAGCTTCTGTTACTGCCTTTACTGCTGCGCAAAAAGAACTGCTTGTGAAAATGGGAGAGCCAATTGCAGCCAACCTGTTTAGTGTCAGAGCAAACCTGATTACTTCACAATTACTGGAAGAATCGCGCAAGCAGGCTGATGAACTGGTGTACCAGGAAACTGAATTACGCAAGATCAATGATGAACTGACAAAAAAATCTGATCAGCTACAGCAGTCAGAAGAAGTATTACGAACCCAGCAGGAAGAAACGAAGTTGGTAAATATTCAGCTGGAAGAAAAAGCAAAACTGCTGGAAGAGCGCAATCTTGCCATTGAAGAAGCAAGACAAAGCCTGGCTTTTAAAGCGGAGCAATTAGAGCAGAGCAATAAATACAAATCTGCGTTTCTTGCAAATATGTCGCACGAATTGCGCACGCCCCTCAACAGTATTCTCATTCTTGCAAAATTATTAAGCGATAACAAGCAAAATACACTTAATGAAAAACAGGTAGAGCATGCAAAAATCATCCATAAATCGGGTAATGATTTGCTTACACTGATTAATGATATTCTGGATCTTTCAAAAATTGAAGCAGGAAAAGTAGAATTGGTGATGGAACAATTTCCAATCAGGGCTATAGCAGATGATATGAAAATGTTATTCAGCGAACTTGCCAATGAGCGACAAATTAATTTCATTATTTCCGCTGATGAAGCTAATAGATCCATTCTGCATACTGACAAAGTGCGTGTAGAACAGGTGGTGAAGAACCTCTTATCCAATGCGATGAAATTTACTCCTGCCAATGGAACAGTGGAATTGAAGTTTGATTATGCAGACAAAACCATCGTTTTTAAAAACAAAACATTATTACAGGCAGATAAAGTGATTTGCATTTCTGTACGCGATACCGGAATAGGCATTTCTGAAGACAAAAAGAAACTGGTGTTTGAGGCATTTCAACAAGCTGACGGTTCCACCAGCCGTAAGTATGGAGGAACAGGACTTGGATTAGCTATTTCGCGCGAATTAACCAATATGCTTGGAGGAGAATTAATGCTTGAAAGCATTGAAGGAGTTGGAAGCACGTTCAGTATTTATTTATCAGAAGATTTACAGGAAACCCTTACAGAAGAAGTTTCAGAAATTAATAACGAGGCGAGCAATGAAACTTCAACCACTATCCCCGTTCGATCCAATGTAACTACCGTGGTTTCTGTTGCTCCTGATTCAACTATTGAATATCAGGAAGACGAAATTAAAGATGACCGTAATAATATTTCAGAAGCAGATAAATTAATCCTGATTATAGAAGATGATTTTGTTTTTGCACGCGCTCTCATGAATCATTGTCATCGTTATGATTTCAAATCCATCATCGCATTGCAGGGCGAACAAGGGTTACGTTACGCTGATGAATACAAACCGGATGCTATTATCCTCGACATGCGAATGCCTGTAATGGACGGATGGACTGTATTGAAAAAACTAAAAGAAAATAAAAAACTTGAGCATATACCGGTTCATGTGATGTCGAGCATGGATAAAATTACGATGACCATGGAGATGGGTGCATTCAGCTATCTGAAAAAACCTGCAGGCAAAGAAGAGATGGATCACCTGTTTCATATTATCGGAAAAAATATTAATGCTCCACTACACAGGCTTTTGCTATTGAGTGATGACAGTTTTGAAGTATCAAAAATCATTGATCTTATCCGTGAAAAAGAAAAAAGTATTCATATTGATTTTACAAAAGATTTTGTTTCCTGCATGCAACATGCACGTCATTCGCATTATGACTGTGTGCTGGTACAAAACCTGAATAAAACATATAATGAAGAAAAAATTCTTTCTTTAAAATCAGAAGAATGTCTTACCAATATTCCGATGTTGTTTTATGCAAATAATCCTGATGAGTGTTTGCGGGAAGTAAACAATGCTTTGCAGCAACAAGCTGAACAGCAGGATTCAAACGGGTCAAAGTTGTTTTTAAACAAAGGAACTGACCGGAATGCCATCACAGAAAAGATGAATACAATCTTGAAAGGGAAAACTGTTTTACTTGCTGATGATGACATGCGTAATATTTATTCGATGACCAGTGTGCTGGAGAATGAAGGACTGAAAGTAATTTGCGCGATGGATGGAAACGAAGCAATAGAACAGCTAAAAGCAAATCCACAAATTGAAATTGTACTGATGGATATAATGATGCCTAACATGAATGGCTATGAGGCTATGACAGCAATAAGAAAACACGATCTTTTTAAAAATCTTCCCATGATTGCTGTTACCGCCAAAGCAATGGCTGGCGACCGTGATAAATGTATGGATGCAGGAGCTACAGATTACATCACAAAACCTGTGGATACTGAACAGCTGCTATCGCTGATGAGGGTGTTATTGTATCATTAGAAAATTCTTTGTTGTTTTATTATTGGTCGTTAGCCAATTTATTTGGTATATATAACGTGCTATCCTTATTCGCTCCTTATATGCTTTTAAATACTTTTGCAACTTTAGTGCGTCTTTGGTTTTCTTTATAAGCTTATACATGACAGGTCATCTTTCAGAACAGGAGTTACTTCGCAGGCAGAAATTAGAAGAGATACAGCAACTTGGTATTAATCCTTACCCTGCTGATTTATATGAAATCTCTACTTCTTCAAAAAAAATTTTAAATGATTTTGACAAAAAACCTGATGATTTCAAAGAAGTAAGCGTTGCCGGACGTATCATGAGTGTGCGTGATATGGGTAAAGCTGCTTTTGCTGTTTTACAGGATGCAGAAGGACGCATTCAGATTTATGTGAAACGTGATGACCTTTGCAGGGGAGAAGATAAAACGCTTTATGATATTTTATTTAAAAAGCTGATTGACATCGGAGATATTATTGGTGTTAAGGGATATGTATTCCGCACCAAGATGGGAGAGATTTCTATTCATGTTTCTGAACTTATTTTACTTACCAAATCATTACGGCCATTACCTGTTGCAAAAGAAAAAGATGGTGTTTTATATGATGCATTCACTGATCCTGAACAACGTTATCGCCAGCGTTACGTTGATCTTATCGTTAACCCGCAGGTAAAGAAAGCCTTTTATCAACGCACACAACTCACTAATTCCATGCGCTCATTTCTGAATGAGAAAGGATACATGGAAGTGGAAACGCCAATTCTTCAACCGTTATATGGAGGTGCAGCAGCACGTCCGTTCAAGACACATCACAATACGCTTGACATGACCTTATACCTGCGTATTGCAAACGAACTTTATCTAAAACGATTAATTGTGGGTGGATTTGATGGCGTGTATGAATTTGCAAAAGATTTCCGCAATGAAGGAATGGATCGTTTTCATAATCCTGAGTTTACGCAAGTGGAGTTGTATGTAGCATATAAAGACTACGAGTGGATGATGAACCTGGTGGAACAAATGGTAGAAAAAGTATCTTTGGACTTGCATGGTACTACCGAAGTAAAAGTGGGAGAACAAATAATTAATTTTAAACGTCCATGGAAACGTTTCACCATGTATGAAGCAATAACTCACTTTACAAAAGTGGATATTACAAATATGGATGAAGGAGAAATGCGTAAAGCAGCGCATGATATGGGGATTGAATTGGATGAGACCATGGGTCGCGGAAAAATTATAGATGAAATATTTGGTGCCAAATGCGAACCTTATTTAATTCAACCTACATTTATCACAGATTATCCTGTGGAAATGAGTCCGCTTGCAAAAAAACACAGAAGTAAAGAAGGTCTTGTGGAAAGATTTGAAGCCATCTGTAATGGAAAGGAAATCTGCAATGCATTCAGCGAATTAAATGATCCGATTGATCAGCGTAAGCGATTTGAAGATCAGTTAGCGCTTGGTTTAAGAGGTGATGAAGAAGCAATGCAATTAGACGAAGATTTTTTACGTGCCATAGAATATGGAATGCCTCCCACTGCCGGACTCGGCATTGGTATTGACCGGCTCGCTATGATAATGACTGATTCAGCATCTATACAGGACGTTTTATTTTTTCCTCAAATGAGGCTTGAATCAAACCTGGGCTCTTCTGCTAATGAAGGAAGTCTTGCGCATATACCACAGCCGTGGAGCGAAGTGATTGCCAGGCTGGGCATCACTACAGCAGAACAATTAAAAGCAGCAAACCCGAATAAACTTTTTAACGACCTTGGCGGGATGAGAAAAAAAATGAAATTAGAAGTGCCAATGATTAATATAGATGAAATAAAAAACTGGATTATCAATTAATACATTTACTTTGTACATTCTTAACTAAACTTAAAAAACATAATCATGGAATCACCAATTAAAAACTTACCACGCGAACGCTGGAAAACAATTAAACTTGCTAATGATCCTGCAAACAGAAAACGACTTGCTATATCAGACTTAGGTCGCGTAAAAACATATAGCAAAACAGGTAAAGAAAGTCTGATCAAAGGAACATTGCAGAATGGCTATGAAATAATTAAGTTGAAGTTGTTTAAAAAAAGAGGCAGAGCCGCAGAAAAGAAATTAAGCGATTTACGGGAGCAGCTTGACAAACTAAAGAGTAAAAGCGGAAAATCAAATAAGCAGGCTATTGCTACTCTGCAAAAAAAATATAAAGAGGAAATGCACAGTGATGAGTTGGATCGCATGATAAATATTTCCTACCTGACACATCGTTTGGTTGCCGAACAATTTTGTAAAAAAACTGCCAACAGGGATTTAGTTATACATCTTGATTTCAACAAACGGAATAATAAATATACAAACCTGAAATGGTGTAACCAGGTAGAGGTAACCGCACACCAGATGAAAAACCCTACAGTTATTAAAGCATTTAAAGCACGCAAGGGCAAACGTCCTGACAGCAGAACTGCTTTTAAACTTAATGAAACAAAAGTGATCAGCATTAAAAAACAATTAGCAAAAGGTGTTAAGCTGAGCGAACTTGCAAGAAAACATGATGTGAGTGAAACACAGATTAAGCGGATTGAGCGTGGTGAAAACTGGGGCGATATCAAAGTGCCTAGGAATTAATTTGTTCGGCTGTTAACGGTCCCTTTTCAGAGCTTTTTCAGTATCAGGATCTTACTTTTTTTAAAATCGTTAATAAAACATTTTATGTTTTGAAGTGTATGTGATTTTCTTTTACATGTCATTGACCATTTTGACAGGAGATAAAGTTAATTTCGCGGGATAATTAAATACTTCATTATGTTTCCTAAAAAACTAATAATTGCAATTGCAATTCTTTGTTCGAATGTTGTTGTTGCACAGGGTGTACTTTTAAAAAATCTGAAACAACATATTTCAATTCTTGCAGCTGACTCTATGGAAGGGCGCGAAACCGGTATGCATGGTGAGCAATTAGCTTACGGGTATATTCAAAAACAATTTAGAGAAATCGGATTAGAACCTAAAGGCACTGACGGATATTTACAACCATTCACGTTTACACGTTTAACAAAACCAGGAAAAAATAATCTATTAAAAATTAATGGGGCCATATTTGAATTGGGTAAACAATATTATCCGCTGGCTTATGCTGCTAACTCCAGTGGCACTGGTGCTGTTGAACGCGTAGGTTATGGAATCACTGCAGCACCACTTGGGTATGACGAGTTCAAAGGAAGAAAGGATCTGAAAAATAAAATTCTGGTGATAGAATCAGGCACTCCTGATGGCGGTGGTCCTCATTCACGTTATGCAGAATTTGCTGACCTGCGCACACGTGTTGACAGTGCAGCTGCAAGAGGCGCTGTAGGAGTGATATTTATTAATTCAAATAAAGATATTGATGATCCTCCCCAGGATTACAGAAACAAGATTACACCCTCCACCATTCCTGTTGTATTTGCAAAAAATGAAGCGTACCAGTTATTGATGAGTGGCACACGATGGTCAGCAGAAATCACAACAGAGTTAATTAAAGAAGAAGCAACAGGACATAATGTGATTGGATTTATTAATAACAATGCAAAGAATACCGTGGTGATTGGTGCGCATTATGATCATTTGGGTTTGGGTGGTGACGAATCGTTGTACAGAGGCAAACCTGCCATACACAACGGAGCAGATGATAACGCAAGTGGAGTAGCTGCACTTATTGAAATTGCCAGAAATTTAAAAGCATCTAATGATAAGAGTAATAACTATATGTTTATTGCTTTTTCGGGAGAGGAAAAAGGATTGCTGGGTTCTAATTATTTTATGAAGAACCCATCAGTTCCGTTGGACAAAATGAATTACATGATTAACATGGACATGCTTGGCAGATTAAAAAAAACAGATCCTGTGCTGATTATCAACGGAGCAGGCACTTCTCCGGCATGGAAGATTACATTTAACTATATTAAAATTGACAGCTTAAAAATAAAAACCACCGATTCGGGAATCGGACCTTCCGATCACACTTCATTTTATTTAAAAGACATTCCTGCATTGCATTTTTTTAGCGGAACACATTCAGATTATCATAAACCAAGTGATGACGAAAACCTGATCAATTATCCTGGAGAAGTTCGGATCATTAATTTTATAACAGAGTTGGTTCATCGCCTCGATGACAAAGGCAAGCTTGACTTTACAAAAACAAAAGATGATTCAAACGAAGATACTCCACGTTTTAAAGTAACGCTTGGTGTTGTTCCTGATTATGCTTTTGAGGGAGAAGGAATGCGTATTGATGGTGTCACAGATGGAAAGCCAGCGTCAAAAGCCGGATTGAAATCAGGAGATGTAGTTCTGCAATTGGGTGACTATAAAGTTACGGACATGACAAGCTATATGAAAGCATTGAGCATGTTTAAGAAAGAAGATAAAACTTATGTTATAGTCAAAAGAGATAATAAAGAAATAAAGTTTGACATAACCTTTTAAAAAAGTAAACGGGGCCATTTGAGCCCCGTTTTTTTTAAACTTTTTGCAATCAACAATTCAATAAGTGAAACAAATACTTTTTTGCCTGAAATAAGTGGCTGTAGGAGAAGGATTCGAACCTCCAAAGGGCAGTTAGCTATAGCACAAAGTTCAGTGGTCGACCCTGGTCGTCCTGATTTTATTCCGGACGGCTCTATACTACGTTTATCCTGTTATCCCCACCCCCGAGACAGGGGGGCATGGCTGCCTGTTTCAACACCCTACATTATTTAAGAACGATGACGCAAACATACGTCATTAAAAGAGTCAATACAAATATTTTAATTAAATCTTTAAATAATTACAATTTTTGTAAAATTATATTATGTTTGTTAACGAAATACTAATTACTGATGAAAACAGAGAACAAAAATTACCAAATTGATAAAACTGATTTAAAGATTTTAAGCGCATTAATTGAAGATGCCTTTATTCCATACACTGAATTAGCCAAGAAAATATTTGTTTCAGGTGGCACAGTGCATGTACGTATGAAAAAATTAGAACAGATGGGCATCGTAAAAAAACCAAGGCTTGAAGTTGATTTCAGCAAGCTTGGTTTTGATGTAACCGCATTTATCGGGGTTTATCTTGAAAAGAGTTCTTTGTATGATGAAGTAGCACGGCAGTTTGAACAGATACCGGAAATAGTAAATCTACATTACACCACTGGTATCTACAGCATGTTTGCAAAAATAGTTTGTCGTGATACAGCCCACCTCAAACTGGTATTGCATGATAAACTTCAAAAAGTAAAAGGCATTCAACGTACGGAAACATTTATTTCTTTAGAAGAAAACTTTAACCGCCCAATAAAACTTATTGAAGGAAAAAAATAGTTTTTATCTAAAAATATTTATCTGAATAAAAAAAACTTTACATAGCGCAGAAATAAATCTGCGCTATGTAAAGTGCACTAATTTATTTTGAACCCATGGCAACTAATTTATCCACATCATTATTTACTGAAAGAATTAATAACGAAGTAGCAGTACAAAACACAGGACTTGTTATACAGTGATGTCCGATCCAGCTTCCATCATCATTTTGAATTTTAACCAAACGACCGGTGATGTTATCATACCATTTTTTCCACTCCACGTCTTTACTCATAATTAATCCTTCACCTGTTTGCAGATAACTTAAAAATTCTTCTCCACCATTATTACCAAAACCGCTCATTACGTCCTCGCGTTGAGCTTGTTGCTTAGCTGCCTGATTAATTTCATAAGCAGCGCCATATTTCATTGCATCAGAATCACTCAATCCTGCTTTTTTCAGGTTCTCAACGGTAACCGGTGCGGAGTTGGGAAGTTTTCCTTCACTTTTTGCTTTTTCAACTTTGCTTTTGGCTGCTCCTGCTTCTTTGGCACTGGCACGGGCTGTTCCACTGATTGAATAAAGTATTACACCAGCTGCTTCTTCAGTTGAAATATTTTGCGTTTTAACATCAAAATTTCTCTTTTGATAATTACGCGATTCGTCTAATTTTTTTTCATCCACCTTCACCCCTTTTTCCTTTGCTGTTTCCACAGCATTGTTTGCAAATGATGATTGCAATACTCCGGCCCATCCAGCTCCTTGCAAACTACCGTTTGCATTTTGTCCTCTTTGAATTTTTGAAATACAAATCTGATTGCATTTCATCACCCGTTGATTCAATTGCACATCATTGTTTATGTAATCAGAAATATTAGTTAGGAACTGAGAGGTAAGCACAACATCAATATTTTGACCAAGCTTTGCCTGCGGTTGAGTGCCTTGCAAATCTGTTATGTTCAAATTATTGTCATCTGAATTCTCAACCTGTTTTAAAAGATACTGTAATGCACGGTTAAGATGATCAGAATATTTTCCGTTAGTTATTTTGTTTTCACAACGGAGAATTGCCATTGCCACCATTGCAGTTGTTGCAGGATCTGTCTTCACAGAATGGGGATCCGTTATATCCTGTCTTGCATGAGAGCCAGCTCCCCAACCTCCGTTATTTAGTTGTGCCTGCATCATCCAATCCAATGCATCATTAACAGAAGCCTTAACACGTTGTGGTGTTTTGTAAATAAAATTAGAATCAGAAGATTCTTCACCAAAAAAAGTTTTGAATACACACCCATTTTCATTTCGTACTTCAGCAAGGGGTTTAGCGCAACATTTTTCTTTTTTGATTTCTTTTATTTTTCCCGTTTCGATTCCGGAATTCCCTCTGTCTTTTTTTACAGTCTCTCTTGTTGGTGCGTTTTTAAATGATAAGGCAATCACCATTCCTGTACAAGTGCTCAATACAAGCAGCAATACGATCAAATAATTTTTGTTTGGTTTCATGATATTTGGATTTTAAATGTTTTTATTAAAAGATGTTATCGGTATTAAAAATCCATAAAGCGATTAAAAATTATTTTCCTCCCGGTCCATCAGCCGCTACATCCTTTGGGCAAATATCTGTTTGTACTTCAACAGCAGGGAAATGCTATTTTTGAAACATGCTTATTTAAAATGGTAACCAAAGAAACTGCATATAAAAAAGTAGCCGAACTTGTTGAACGCTTTGCCGAGCAATACGACTCTTACAAGAAAGCCGACTACAACGAAACGCTTACAAGGCGGGACTTCATTGACCCGTTTTTTAAAGCGTTTGGTTGGGACATTGACAACGAAAACGGATACGCTGAAAGCTATCGTGAAGTAATCCATGAGGACAAAGTAAAAGTTGGCAAGGCGACCAAAGCACCCGACTATTCTTTTCGGTTAGTTGGAGGCAAACGACTTTTCTTTGTTGAAGCCAAGAAACCGAATGTTGATGTTAAGGGAGAAATTCAACCAGCTTACCAAGTCCGCAGATACGGTTGGAGTGCAAAACTTCCTATCAGTATCATCACCGACTTTGAAGAATTTGCAATTTATGATTGCACAAAAAAACCATTACCAACAGATAAAGCATCCGTTGCAAGAATCAAGTATCTCACTTTTAAGGATTACTTAAACGAGTTTGAATTTTTGTGGGACACTTTCAGCAAAGAGAGAGTTCTGAAAGGCAGCTTTGACAAATTTGTTCAAGGTAACTTAAACAAAAAAGGAACGGCAACAGTTGATAAAGAATTTTTGCAATCGCTTGACAGTTGGAGAACTTACCTTGCAACTTCAATCAGTTGGAACAACAAAGAACTTGACGAGGACGAAATAAATTTTGTTGTTCAACAAACCATTGACAGAATTATTTTCCTGCGAATTGCAGAGGACAGAAGCATTGAGCAATACGGAAATTTGCAGCAGGCAATAGGTAGGGGCGGGGTTCACCTCCGCACAAACACGGACAATAATTCTGGTGACAATTTTATTTACAAAAACCTTTTTCAGCAGTTTCAATCCGCAGACGAAAAATACAATTCGGGTTTGTTTGATTTCAAGAAAGACAAAATCAGCAAAACACTTTCGGTTGACAACAAGGTTTTAAAAACCATCATCAACGAATTGTATTATCCCGAAAGTCCTTATGAGTTTTCGGTTTTGTCAGTAGAGATTTTA
>JANLUX010000104.1:0-8497 GCA_031363705.1 Bacteroidota bacterium | reverse complement strand
TGGTTGTGATCCTTCATCAGGCGTGTACCACACTCCTGTAAATATAAATGATAACGATGCATGTACAACAGACGGTTGTAATCCTGTAACAGGTCCTACTCATGTAACAAATCCAATTGAGAATGATAACAATGCCTGTACAACAGATGGTTGTGATCCTTCATCAGGCGTGTACCACACTCCTGTAAATATAAATGATAACGATCCATGTACAACAGACGGTTGTAATCCTGTAACAGGCGTGTACCACACTCCTATTAATACAGATGATGGTAATGTTTGTACAACCGATGCTTGCGATCCTGCAACAGGAACTATTACGCACACTACTATAAATATTGATGACAATAATGGTTGCACTACAGATGCCTGTAACCCTGCAAATGGAGTTATTACTCATACTCCTGTAAACATTAATGACAATAATATTTGTACCTCAGATGCCTGTGATCCTTCCAACGGAAATATTACACACACTGCAATAATCGTTACCCTTATCATAACCAATCCCTCGTCCGTATGCGCTCCTGCAACAATTAATCTGACAGCTACGTCTGTTACAGCAGGTTCAACATCTGGATTAATCTATACTTACTGGAATGATAGCTTAGGAACTTCCTCATTGGTTTCACCGTCAAGTGTATCGGTTTCAGGAATATATTACATTAAGGGAACTGCATCTTCAGGTTGCAGCAGTATCAAACCGGTATCAGTGTTTGTAACACCTTACCCAACTCCAGGAATTATTCCCAATAGTCCTCTTTGTGCAGAAGGTGGCACAGTCGCTTTAGCGGTCATGGATTCTACTCCCGGAGTAATTAATAATTACAGTTACACATGGTCCACCGGAGAAACAACGGACACAATTGTGATAACAACACCTAACACTTATTCGGTTACATTAACTAATAATGGTTGCACAGGTAGTGCTTCCATTACCATGGCAATAGTAAATTGTATAATTCCTTATTTCTCAGCTCCGGACAGCGGCAAAACCGGGGGTGCAATCGGATCTGAATTAACTGAACTTCAAAGCAACCCTGATTCAATTGCAGATACTACTACTACTTCTTCTAATACGGTAAATACAAGCACTATAGTCTTGGCAAGTGATAGTGTATTTATTGATATAATTATTGTGGAAGGAATGTATGATTCGGTTTATACAATACTTCAGGACACTACATACGGCATGACTGATTTTATAGATAACGGTGAGGATTCAACTATTATAACAGGGAAGTTCGCTATAGCTAAGCTTGGAATTCTCGATACGCTCTATAATGACAGCCTAATAGTATATGTCCGACCCTATTATACTCCCGTCACTGGGAGTGCCCAGGTAAACGGAACGGGAGTGGCTTATTCGAAAGGGGATGTGGCAATGCGATCTGATCTTGCCCGAAAGGTTTTTAAAGTGGATGGAACAGGCGTTAAAATAGGAGTGCTTTCAGACAGCTACAATAGAAAGTCAGGTAATCCGGCAGGGACAGATGTGCTCAACGGAGATTTGCCAGGCCTCAATTCCACACCTGTAAGGTTATTGAAAGAATATCCTTACGGCCGAAAAAGCGATGAGGGAAGAGCCATGCTGCAAATTGTACACGATGTAGCGCCTAAGGCAACACTTGCTTTTAGAACAGGATTTATTAGTGCGGGGAACATGGCTGAAGGCATTAAAGAACTGGAATCCGATTCCTGTGATATTATTATTGATGATGTAACTTTTATTACTGAGCCGTTTTTTCAGGACGGAGTGATAGCACAGGCAGTGGATAAAGTAACCAGTCACGGTATTACTTATTTTACTTCTGCAGGTAATTTCGGCAATAAGTCCTACGAAGGAATCTTTAAGCCAGTAAATCCCCCGGCAGCATACAACCCTGGCAAGGCGCATAATTTTGCCAGCTCAGGCACAGATTATACACAGCGCGTCAAACTTAAAAGCGGCACTTACACGGTGGTGTTACAGTGGGAAGATTCCATTTATTCATTGGGTCAAATGCCGGGAGCAAGCAACGATCTCGACATTTATTTAACCGATGATTTCGGGAATCGGATTTTTGGATTTAACAGGGTAAATACCGGTGGTGATCCGCTGGAAGTTTTGCCATTTACAGTGAAAGGCAACAGTGTTGCCAACATCATGATAGTAAGAGCCTCCGGTACAGCAAACGTACGGTTCAAATACGTAGTTTTCAGGGGAGAACTGGAGATAACCGAGTATGCAATCACCGGCACATCCACCATTGTTGGTCAAGCAAATGCAGTAGGCGCTATTACAATGGGGGCTGTGAGATATACCAAGACACCTGCTTTCGGTGTTAATCCTCCTCTAATAGAATCTTTTTCTTCCAAAGGCGGCACCGCAGTTAATGGAGTGACAAGAAATAAACCTGATTTGGTTGCACCGGATGGGGTTAATACCACTGTTTCATTCGGAAGTCAGAATATTGAGAAGGATGCATTTCCTAACTTCTTTGGCACCTCAGCCGCTGTTCCTCACGCTGCAGGGGTTGCTGCATTATTAATAGAAGCAAAGAAAAAGTTTTATAGCCAGTCTGCAAATCTAAGCCCAACTGAAATCAGAACTATATTGCAGAACACTGCGCAAGATATGGATGCCCCAGGCTTTGATTACGTTACCGGATATGGATTTATCCAGGCTGACTCTGCTATTGCTTCATTAGCAGCACCTGCTCCCATAGCAAATGCATTAACACTGCCCGATTCAACTACTATTCCGGGGCTGTTGCCTTTTACAGTTACCATCGCGGGGAGTTATTTTAACCCTTTGTCAAAGGTATATTTTAACGATACCCTTGTTTCTTCCACTTTTTTAAACTCCGCTCAGATCGCTGCTCAAATACCTGAGTTTATTGGCAATCCTCCCTTAAAAGTTTATAATCCTCCGGTGACGCCAAGCGGATTGGATGGTGGTTACTCTAATGAGATTTACTTCTACAAGAAAACAGTGATTGTTACGGCAGATAATAAATCTAAAAAGTTTGGTGAGAAACTGCCTGTATTTACCACTTCTGTTTTGGTGGACGGGCAACCGCTGAGTTATTTTAATCTGACATTAGCTGGTTTAAAATTAGACAGTATTTATCATTCCACGTCTGCAACCACGCTCAGCAATACTGGTATTTATTACATACAGGATTCTATCAAACCTTTAAATCCAGCTGATTCAGTGAATAAGCTTTTGTTGGATTATTATCAATATATATTTGTGAGTGGCTTGCTTGAGGTCACCAAACAACCGCTTACCATTATTGCTAAAGACACTGTTTTAACTTATGGTGATAAAATAGACAGCTTAAATTTAACCTATAGTTATGATAAAACCAATATTGCTATTACTGACAGAGACACTTTTTTAAGCTCTTTGGAAGAAGATCACAAAAGTCAACTGGCAGATGGGTTGGTGCTGGTGGATGCACGCAATTTGGTAAACGGGCGCAGTCTGGTAAACGCTGATATAGCGCATTTAAGCTTTCTTGTAAGCGCCCGTTCATTAATTAATGCACGCAGCCTTGTTAATGCACGCAGCTTGGTTAATGCGCTCACCCTGGCAGACTCAGTGGTGTATGAAACTACAAAAATTGTGGATGTAGCTGTTGCAAATGTGTTTAACTACCGAGACAGACCAGATAGCAGCGCTTTGGTTATGGTAAGTGCACCAAATTTGGTGAATGCCCGCAATCTGGTAAACGCCCGTAACTTGATTAATGGAACTGCTTTCTCAAATGCACGTAATCTTATAAACGCCCGAAACCTGGTAAACGCCCGAAACCTGGTGAATAGTGATAATGTAACTGACAGCAGCAACGAGAATCTTGTAGTCGTGATTGATTCATCTGATGTGGATGCTCCATATCCTGATACGCTTGGTGATTTTAAATCCATCAACATGATTACAGGGATTACGGTGGGCACTTGGGCTATAGTACCCGGTGCATTGTTATCTGATAATTTTGATATTACTTATGAGTTAGGTTCATTAACCATACTTCCAAAACCACTTACTATAAAAGCTAAGGATACGCTTGTAAATTTTGGAGGAACACCTTTGTTTAAATTCATTGCCAGTCGTTATCAGTACGATGATGCGGATAGCAATGTGATAGCAGCACCTCCTGTTTATCGGATTCTTGACAGCTTGAACCAGGTGATGACCAATGATACCCTGTCACCGGGATTTTACACCATTGCGCCTGACAGCATTTCATTAAAACTTCCTTCTAACTACATTGTTAATTATGATACGGGAATACTAACAGCATTGGAAGCCTGCGTCTTTTATAATTCCATAACACAGACTTATAGTCCGATTAACACTAATGATAACGATACCTGCACCATTGACGGCTGCGATCCGAACACAGGAGTTTATCATAATTACTCCTGCTTCATTACCATAAACCTAAAAACATTTATAGAAGGATTTTATCTGCCGGGCACCGATTCCATGCAGGCAGTATTGGATCCCGTTAATCTCTCCACCATTTGCGATTCGATAACAGTCGGTTTAGCCGATTCAGCATCATTGCAAATTTTAACTACGGATACTAGGGTTATCAATACGCACGGTATAGGTTCGTTTACATTTAGCGGTTTGATTCCTGCACATCGCTATTACATAGTGATTCAGCATCGCAATGCCATTGAAACCTGGAGTAAATATTCTTATTCGTTTGAAAATGCTGTGATGAATTTTGATTTGACAAGGTAAATGAATGAATAGATCTCTCAAGGTGAGAACAATTTGGAGATGGAAGGAAATTTAGTAGGATTAAATCAAAAACGACTATAATACTTTCTCCAAAATCATTTTAATGGCATTAATAGTTTTAGTACAAATGGATTTAACTGACAATAATTTCACCACTGCACGGTTAGTTGCATTTGAGTTAACATGATCATTTATTTCATTTATGAGTGACTCACATTTGTCCAAACCTGCCTCATGAATAATTGGTTTCATATTTTGCAATGTGCTGTTAATTGTTTGCCAGTCATGTCGTGCAAATGCCTGTTCAATTATTTGCAGCTTAGCTGGAATTGTATTTGCAAATGATTCAAGCTTTGGAAGCAATTTTGTTTTTTTCTCTCCTGTTGCTAACTGGTATTGGTCAATAATTGAAGTTGTTTCTTTTTTTTCTGTTGTTTCTTCTTCCTTCTTTTTATCTATTGTAATTTCCTGAATTCTTCCTTCGCGTTTATCTTTTACTATTTCTGATTTTAACCGTTCATAATCTGCAATTTTAAATTGAAGATTTTGGTTTTGATTTTTAATTTCGGTGATCAGAAAACTTTTTTCCTCTAAACTTTTATTAAATTTTTTCTTGTTTCTCTCCAACAAAAACAAAAGCAAGAGGATCAACAGCACCAAAACAAAAACAACAACGACACCGATAATAATTAACTGCTCATTCCTGGTTTTACTTGCCTCTAAAATCTTCTCCTTTCTTTGCAATTCTTCCTGACTTTTCCGTTGCGTTACGGTTAGTTGATTTTGCAATTGAAGTAATGTGTCATTCTGATTTTGACGGTTAATACTGTCTTTTGATTGTGTAATAATTTTTAAAAATAAAAATGCCTGTTCATAATCTTTTGTTTTTTCAGAGGCGTTTAAAAGTGCTTCATAAATTTTATTTTTTTCAGGAGAAGAGAGGCTTGAATCATTTAATGCATACATCAAATGAAATTTTGCTTTTGAAAAATTCTGTTGGTTATAATAACACCATCCCACAATTCTATGTGACTCGTTCAGATACTCATAATGGTGAGAACGAACTCCAACTTTTAAAGCAAGTTCTCCAAAATAAATTCCAGAGTCAGGCATCTGACTAATATATTTCTCCGCTTGACCGTTCAAGAATACAACCATTGAAGAGTCGGCTATAGCTTTCTCTGCTTTATCAATTTTGTTTTGTGTAAATGCATTAATGTTGAGAATAATACACAGGAAAACAGACAAATAACTGCGCATAAAATAAATCCGGGTTTTCACGAGGTAAAAGTAGCAATACTTTAATGGTGTTCAGCTATGATAAGGAAATCCAAAAAACTTTGGTTCTTAATTTGTTAAGACAACTTATAAAAAATTGGTTTACTGCAATGAAATATTTTTCGCTTTTTGTATCAATCCCACTTTATTATTGCTGTATGTTAGCATAACTATATGTGAATTCCATTCGTACAATATAAAATTTCAAAATTATTTTTATGAATAAATATGTTCAGTCACTACTAATTGCAAATCTCATTGTTCTGCAGATTGTGTTTGCTGTAAACAAAAGTCATGCACAATCTGGTTGTACTGATCCACAGGCTACTAATTACAACCCTGGTGCAACTATTAATGATGGTTCATGTTTATATCCTGTAACTAATATTACATTAACAGATAAAACTGCATTGAGTACACCGCTGTTCGATGAAACATCAGGCGTAATTTTTACCAACGGTTCCATCTGGACACATAATGATGGGGGTAACAGTAATTCCATTTATAGAATTGACAGTATTTCAAATATGGTTTTGCAAACTGTTGTGATCAGCAATGCTACAAATGTTGACTGGGAAGATATTACTGCTGATAATAATTATATCTATATAGCGGATTGCGGAAATAATAATGGTAACAGAAATAATTTAAGAATTTATCGTGTTGCAAAAAGTTCGTTAACACTTGCCACGACTACAGTGACAGCAGATATTATTAACTATTCTTATTCTGATCAGACAGTTTTTACCTCATTGCCAAACAATAATAATTACGATTGTGAATCAATTATTTTTTTCAACGATTCGCTACATCTCTTTAGCAAAAGCTGGGTGGACAAGCAAACCAGGCATTATGTATTACCTGCCATACCCGGTAATTATATTGCACAGTTAAAGGAAACGCTTAACACAGGTTTCCTGGTTACCGGTGCAGGTATTCAACAGAATGGGATTATTGCTTTAATCGGTTATGACAATACAGGAGTTGCACCTCTGTTTCTTTATATGCTTTATGATTATAAGAATGGTTTGTTTTTTAATGGCAACAAAAGAAAATTTAATGCAGGCAATGTTTTATCATACGGACAAGCTGAAGGGATTGATTTCAGGAATGGTGCTTATGGTTATGTTACAAACGAACGATTTCAGCAATCAATTTTTAATGTTGCACCAAGGCTAAGGTCGTTTAATCTCACTCCTTATTTACCTGCATCTGTTTTCTCTCCTTCTCCTGTTGCGGGATTTTCGCAGAGCAAAGATTCTGTTTGTCCCGGAAGCAGCATTCAGTTTACTGATACCAGTACCAATCAACCAACAGGATGGCAATGGAGTTTTCCCGGAGGAAATCCCTCAGCTTCAAATCTTAAAAACCCAGTTGTTAATTATAACTCACCCGGAGTGTATGATGTAATACTTACTGCAACCAATAGTAATGGATCTAATACCAAAACAAAATCGTCAGCAGTAATTGTGAATGCATTACCGGTTGCAGTGATAAGTGCGAACGGACCCACACAGTTTTGCATTGGTGGAAATGTAACATTATCAGCTTCAACCGGAACCGGTTATCATTATCAATGGAAGAAAGGTACAGCCAACATAGCCAATGCAATTAACGCAACTTATATTGCCAAAGCCAGCGGAAATTTCTCTGTAGTTATTACAGATGCACATGCCTGTTCAAAACAATCAAATAGTATTTCAGTAACTGGACCTCCTACATCATCTATAACTGTTACAGGTTCTTTAAATATTTGCAATGGAGATAGTGTGAAACTCAAAGCAACCACAGGAACAGGATATACTTATCAATGGCAAAAGAACAATATCAATATTCAGGGAGCAACCAACCAGATTTATTATGCAAAAACTCCAGGTATGTTTCGTGTTGCGGTAACTGATAGTTATGGATGCAGCAAATTCTCAGGCAACAGAACTGTTACCAACAATTGTGCGGCAGCAAAAATTGCAGAATCAAATATTCCATTTATTGTTTGTCCTAATCCCTTCAAGGAAAGTTTTTACATTGAAATGGATGACACAGATGATGCTGTATTTTCCATGCTTGATATTACAGGCAAAGAGGTGATTCCATTACAAGAGCTTGAAGCAAATGAAACCTTTACAATCGGTTCACAATTAAAGCCCGGCATTTATTTTATCCGTATTTCCACAGAGGTTAAATCATGGGTAACCAGAGTGGTTAAAACCAAATAATATAGGAATAAAAAACAATTCCTCTCTTATCTTTTCCGTAGGTTTGCCGCATATTTCTTATTAACATGTCCACTACTACTGCTAGCAATCCTGCTACATTTCCGCTATCTGAAATGGCTGAAAATTTAATCGGCTCTGAGATCATTAAACTCTCTAATGAAGTAAACGAAAAAATACGAAAGGGAGAAAAAATTTCGAACCTAACTATTGGTGATTTTGATCCTCAGATATTTCCCATTCCGCAACAATTACTGGAAGAGATTAT
>JANLUX010000077.1:0-1969 GCA_031363705.1 Bacteroidota bacterium | reverse complement strand
CCGATTGTTTAATAATGATTAGCATTTTTAATTTAGGTGATTGATGCGCAGCAGCGCTTTTATGCATCTTCTTTAACTCTGTCAGAGTTTCCTGTACAATAATTTTTAATGCGTTTGCCATGCTGCAAATATAAATAGCTTATATTATATAGTCTAATAATGTTTTTAATAGTTATCAACTCGCTATTGATAATATTAGACTAATCTATATAGGCTAATGGTATTATAACATTTAAAAATTAAATCTTATGAAAAACAATCCAAAAGACAGAACAGGTGAAAGTCGAAACCGTCATGATGAAGATACAAGAAACACGCGGGAACAAAATACCCGAAATGAAACGGCACCAGTGGAAAAAAACATTAAAGGCAGTGTGGATGAAGAAGAAGGCAAAGGAACTAAAATGCCGGGACGTGATGTGCGAACACCTGTTGCAGGAAGTGAAAAAGAAAACGTTTCTCGCAACAAACAGACAGAAAAAAAACGGAACTTATAATTGATTAAAATAATCACTTATAAAAATAAAATCCCCGTCACTGCAAATGCCTTGACGGGGATTTTTATTTGAATAAAAAATTTTTAATACCTGTAATGATCAGATTTAAATGGTCCTGATTTACTTACGCCAATATATTTTGCCTGCTCATCAGTGAGTTCATCAAGCTGAACACCAATTTTTGCGAGGTGCAAGCGTGCTACTTTCTCATCCAATGCTTTTGGCAATGTATAAACTTTGTTTTCATATTTATCTGAGTTAGCCCATAGCTCTAATTGTGCAAGTGTCTGATTGGTGAATGAGTTGCTCATCACAAAGCTTGGATGTCCCATTGCACAGCCTAAGTTTACCAAACGTCCTTCAGCAAGCACGATGATATCTTTTCCGTCAAGTGTGTATTTATCCACCTGTGGTTTTATTTCATCTTTACTATGACCATAGTTTTTTTCTAACCAAGCCATGTCTATTTCATTATCAAAGTGACCAATGTTGCAAACGATAGCGTTGTGCTTCATTGCTTTGAAATGACGTTCTTTAATGATGTTATAGTTACCTGTAGCAGTTACAATAATGTCAGCTTCTTTCACTGCATCATCCATCTTCTTTACTTCATAACCTTCCATTGCTGCCTGCAATGCACAGATAGGATCAATCTCGGTAACGATAACACGAACTTTTGAATCCTTCAGTGATTCAGCAGAGCCTTTTCCTACATCACCAAACCCTGCAACAACAGCAACTTTACCTGCCAGCATTAAATCGGTTGCTCTGCGGATTGCATCAACTAAAGATTCACGGCAACCGTATTTATTATCGAACTTACTTTTAGTAACTGAATCGTTAACATTGATAGCAGGGATATGTAAGGTTCCGTTTTTCATTCGCTCATATAAACGATGAACACCAGTAGTGGTTTCTTCAGATAATCCTTTTATGCCTTTTATTAACTCAGGATATTTATCAAATACCATATTGGTTAAATCGCCACCATCATCCAGAATCATGTTGAGGGGTTTGCGGTCTTCACCAAAAAATAAAGTCTGCTCAATACACCAGTCAAACTCTTCAGCATTCATTCCTTTCCATGCATATACCTGTATGCCTGCAGCAGCGATGGCAGCCGCTGCATGATCCTGTGTGCTGAAAATATTACAGCTGCTCCAGGTTACTTCTGCGCCAAGCTCCACTAATGTTTCAATGAGAACAGCAGTTTGGATGGTCATGTGTAAACAGCCTGCAATACGTGCACCTTTCAAAGGTTTTTTAGCGCCATACTCAGCACGTAAAGCCATCAAGCCGGGCATTTCAACCTCAGCAAGCTTAATCTCTTTACGCCCCCATTCAGCAAGGCTCATATCTTTAACTTTGTTCTTAACAAAATTCTCGGTTTTAGTCTTTATCATTTGTTTTTAAAATTTGGCGCAAAAGTACATAATAGGGCTGTTACCTGCAACCTAAAATTTAATGTGCCC
>JANLUX010000042.1:0-13951 GCA_031363705.1 Bacteroidota bacterium | reverse complement strand
ATACCTGCATTTAAAAGTTTTATCCGTGGCTAAGCGGATAATTCCTTCTTTGTTTTCCAGCTGCTCATCACTGTTTACTGAATCTGCAATGCCGTGCCATGGTTCAAGGCAAACGAAATCAGCATCCTTTGCAGCCCATATACCGAAGTAAGGGAAACCTTCAAACCTAAAATGCAGCCCGTGTGCATTGTTTTTATTTTTTATAGAGATAACAGTTGAGGCAAGGTTTTTAAATACCAGTGCATCATCATAAAATAATTTTTTTTGCAATGGCAATGTTTTGGTTTTATTGAAAAAAGATTCAGCAGCTTTATCAATCAATCCGTTTTGCAATAACCAGCGGTCAGCGGTTTCCTCTTTTTCAAATTCAAGATAATAATCGTCATAAGCATCACGATCAGTCAAAGGAATTTTAAAAGCAGGATGTGCTCCAACAGAAAACAGTAAATCTTTTTTATCGGGATTGTGGATGATGTAATCAACAGCAAGTGTTTCCTTATCAATACTGTATTTAATATCAAATGTGAAAAGAAACGGGTATGCCTGTTGCGTGTTTTTATCAGCTACTAAGCGGTAAGTAATATGTTCATCACTTTGCTCATGAATCATAAAAACCATGTTTCGTGCAAAGCCATGGCGTTCCATTTTATATTCATTGTCATTATAAAAATACCTTTTGTTTTTTAGCTCACCCACAATCGGGAACAGTACCGGAGCATGTTTCATCCATGCAATTCCTGCCTGCCATAAATATTCAAGCTGGTGCTGCTTGTGAAAAATACTGGTCAGCTCCGCACCTTCCGGTTTGCATGTAACCCGGAGAAAGTTGTTTTCTATAATCATCAGTACTTTACTTGAAGTTTAATAATGCTAAACTACTGAAGTTTTATTTTTTTTATAAATAATCATTTTTGCTCACTGTAATCCAAATTTTTTGATTTTCTTCGCAATTGTCCCTCATCTTAATTTAACCATTTGTGTAACTACTGGCAAAGTTCCAAATTGAATTTATTATGAAACCCAAAGAAAATAAGAAAACACATAAACAACCGCCACCATCTGCTAAGTATCAAACAGCAAAAGTTTCTAAAAAGGCTAACTACATATATTATCTTCTTCTTTTCATCATATTAGTTATTTCACTTATCGCTTATCTTCCTGTGTTCCATAATGAGTTTGTGAATTGGGACGACAATCAATACATTTTAGACAATCCTTTTTTAAGTCAATTCAACCTTAAAGAAATTTTTTCCCGCTTTGAAATGGGCAATTATCATCCGCTCACCATGCTTCTTTATACAATTGAATATGATTTTTTTTCAGTAAGCCCCGTTGGATATCACGTAATAAGTCTTTTCATTCATTTACTGATTGTTATTCTTGTTTACCGCGTTGTATTTTCTTTAAGCAACAAAGCTGAAGTAGCTTTAATAGCTGCGTTATTATTCGGCATTCACCCCCTTCATGTTGAATCGGTAGCCTGGGCTTCTGAACAAAAAGATCTGCTTTATACTTTCTTTTTTCTTGCCTCTTATCTATGTTACATGAAATACCTGAAAGCATTTAACAGGATGTTTTATTTCTATTGCTTATTGCTGTTTCTGCTTTCACTTTTCTCTAAAGCAATGGCGGCTTCTCTTCCTGTCTTGTTAGTTCTTACAGATTATTTTAAGTCAAGAAAAATTAATAGCAGCGCGTTACTGGAAAAAATTCCTTTTTTCGCACTCTCGCTTGTCTTCGGAATAATAGCTGTGAAGGCACAGCATTCTACCGGTTCAGTACAGGATCCTGGCTTTCATCCTTTTTATGAACGAATTGCATTTGCATGCTATGGATTCATCACTTATATCATACAATTATTCTTACCATTGCATTTAAGCGCGCTTTATCCTTATCCTGTAAGCAGTGGCGAGTCTATCCCTCCCTGGTATTATGTTTATGTGCTTTTATTCATCCTGCTTTTCATTGCTGTTATATATTCTATGCGCTACACAAAAAAAATAGTTTTCGGCACCGGTTTTTTTGCCATCACTGTTTTTCTTGTTCTGCAATTACTGCCTGTCGGCAATGCAATTATGGCTGATCGTTACAGTTACATTCCTTCCATTGGAATTTTTTATCTCGCAGGTGAAGGGTTTTATTCACTATGGCATTCAAATAAAACTTTGGGTTTGTATCGTTTTTCTCTCTTGTTCCTACTTGCTGTGGCAACCATCTTTTTTTCTTTTAAAACATATGCAAGGTGTGGCGTATGGAAAAACGGAATGACACTTTGGAATGATGTAATAAGCCAGAATCGTGACATACCGCTTGCTTATAATAACAGGGGAGCACTTTTAAAGGATGAAAACAGATTTAATGAAGCGCTCGATGATTATAATAATGCAATTAAGTTAAAGCGCGATTATGCATCAGCATATGTGAATCGCGCAAATTTATTCAGAGATCAAAATAAGTTCGACCTGGCTTTGGCTGATTACAATAAAGCCATTGAACTACAACCCAATGATGCTGAGACATACAACAACAGGGGAATTCTGATGATGAATGCGATGAAGTACGAAGATGCATTGAGTGACTATAACAAATCTCTTCAGCTACAGCCGAATTTTGTTAAAGCATATAATAATCTTGGGCTACTTTATATAATGCAAAATAAATTTACTGAGGCACTCACTTATTGCAACAAAGCCATTGAATTAAAATCTGATTTTGGTGAAGCGTATTATAACAGGGCAAGAATAAAATATAATCTGGGAGATAAAAACCAGGCTTGTATTGACTTGCAACACGCTTTAAAACTGAAGGTTCCTCATGCAAAAGAAACCTACAACCAACTTTGTCATTAATAATTTTAGTGTGGGGAACTAATCAGTGATTTAATAAATCAACTTGCTATGCATTTTATAGTTCTGCTTACTAAGCATTCACCTGGCTCCTGATAATATTCAAAGCACCACCTGCTTTAAACCATTCTATCTGACCTTCGTTATAAGTATGGTTTACTTTTATCTCATCGCGTGTGCCATCTTTATGATTTAAAACAACGGTTAGCTGCACACCGGGAGCGAAGGAGGTAAGACCAATAATGTCCATCCTGTCATCTTCCAATATCAAATCATAATCAGCTTTGTTTGCAAAAGTGAGTGCTAACATTCCCTGCTTCTTCAGATTAGTTTCATGAATGCGTGCAAATGATTTCACCAGTATGGCACGCACACCCAGGAAACGCGGTTCCATTGCAGCATGTTCACGGCTTGAACCTTCTCCATAATTCTCATCACCCACTACTATTGATCCGATTCCTTTTGCTTTGTATGCACGTTGCACAACAGGCACTGAAGCGTATTCACTGGTAAACTGATTTTTTACTGAGTCAGATTCATTATTGAAAAAGTTGATGGCACCTATGAGCATGTTATTACTGATGTTATCCAGATGTCCTCTGAATTTTAACCACGGTCCGGCCATAGAGATGTGATCGGTGGTGCATTTTCCTTTTGCTTTAATCAATAACATTAATCCCTTCAGGTCAACACCCTCCCATGCAGGAAAGGGATCGAGCAGTTGCAAACGGTCTGATGTGGGCGAAACAAGTACCTGCACCTTGCTGCCATCCGTAGCCGGTGCCTGGTAACCCGCATCTTCCACCGCAAAACCTTTTAATGGTAATTCAATTCCCTGAGGTTCCTGCAATTTTATTTTCTCGCCTTTTTCATTGGTGAGATAATCAGTAACAGGGTTAAAAGTTAAATCACCTGCCAATGCAAATGCGGTTACAATTTCTGGTGATGCGACAAATGCATGCGTGTTAGGATTACCGTCATTGCGCTTGGCGAAGTTGCGGTTAAACGAAGTGATGATCGAATTTTTTCTTTTAGGATCATCGCTGTGCCGCGCCCACTGACCAATGCAAGGACCACACGCATTTGCCAAAACAACACCTCCCATATCTTCAAATATTTTTAAATACCCATCACGTTCCACAGTATAACGCACCATCTCTGATCCGGGAGTAATCGTAAACTCACTCTTCGCTTTTAACCCTTTATCAACTGCCTGCTTTGCAAGTGAAGCAGCACGTGTAATATCTTCATAAGAAGAATTAGTGCAACTTCCGATCAAACCAACTTCCAGGGTTTGAGGCCATTGATTTTCTCTCACTGCATCTGCAAACTTACTCAGGGGAAATGCAAGATCCGGTGTAAATGGTCCGTTAACATGCGGCTCTAATTCTGATAAATTAATCTCAATCACCTGGTCAAAATAATTGGCAGGGTTATCATACACTTCTTCGTCACCTCGCAAATGTTCTTCTATCGCATCGGCTAATTGAGCTACATCAGGACGACTGGTTCCCACCAGGTATTCTGCCATTTTTCTATCATAACTAAAAATAGAAGTGGTTGCTCCAATCTCAGCACCCATGTTGCATATGGTTCCCTTGCCTGTACAGGAAATGCTTTCAGCGCCTTCACCGAAATATTCTACAATCGCATCCGTTCCTCCTTTCACAGTCAGTATTCCTGCTACTTTGAGTATCACATCTTTTGCAGAAGTCCAACCGCTCATCCTGCCTGTAAGTTTTATACCAATCAAGCGCGGAAATTTTAATTCCCATTCCAGTCCGGCCATCACATCACAGGCATCAGCACCACCCACACCAATAGCTACCATTCCTAATCCGCCTGCATTCACCGTATGCGAATCAGTTCCAATCATCAATCCACCAGGAAAAGCATAATTCTCCAATATCACCTGGTGAATAATTCCTGCTCCAGGTTTCCAGAAACCAATTCCATATTTATTGGAAACGGAAGAAAGAAAATCATATACTTCCTTGTTCTTATCATTTGCTGTAGCGAGATCCGCCTTAGCACCATCTTTGGCTTGTATCAAATGATCGCAATGAACAGTGCTTGGCACAGCCACCTTATCTCTGCCAGCCTGCATAAACTGCAACAACGCCATTTGTGCAGTTGCATCCTGCATCCCTACACGGTCAGGTAAAAAATCAACATAGTGTTTACCGCGTTGATAGGGTTGCTCAGGTAGAGGATCCTGAAAATGTGCATACAGAATTTTTTCTGTCAACGTCATTGGGTGACCAAGAAATTCTCTTGCAGCTTTAATTTTTGCGGGCATTTCCGCATAAACTTTGCGGATCATTTCTATATCGAAAGCCATTTCCTTATATATAAATTGTGATTAAAAATAAAGATTTTATGATGGCACAAATATAGGGAATAGAGAGAGAAAATAGTGGATTAAGCTCTCCGTAATTCAAGAGACATTCCGGCTGAGATTGACTCTACCGTTCTATAAAAATTCTCTTGCTTTATTTAACGCGGCTTTTCAGTTTATCCTTAAAAACCTTTCTGAACTTATCCACCTTTGGTTGTATCACCATTGAACAATAAGGCTGGTTTGCATTATTTTTAAAATATTCCTGATGATACTTTTCGGCAGAATAAAACTTGGTGAATGGAGCAATCTCAGTCACAACCGGATTATCCCATGCACCGGAGGCATCCAGTTCTTTCTTGTATTTTTCTGCAAGTTGCTTTTGTTCCTCATTATGATAAAAAATTACTGAGCGGTATTGGGTTCCAACATCGGCACCTTGCCTGTTAAGTGTTGTGGGATCATGAACAGTCCAGAAAACTTCAAGCAATTCATCAAAACTTATTTTGGAAGGATCATAAACAATCTGCACCACTTCTGCATGTCCGGTAGCGCCTGAACAAACCTGTTCGTAACTCGGGTTTTCTCTTTGTCCACCTGCAAATCCTGAGGTAACAGAAATCACTCCTTCCAATTCCTGGTAAACAGCTTCTACACACCAGAAGCATCCTCCGCCAAATGTTGCTGTTTCAGTTCCTTGATTCATTTTTTTATTTTTTACAGATTCGAATTTTATATTTTTCATTTTATAGTTTGGACTATGATCCTTTTGTGCACAGGAAGAAAGTGATACACTTAATAAACCAGCTAAAATGAAACAGGTAATTGAATTATTGTTTTTCATTGATAGTATTTAGTACTAAATACGTTTGCGTTGCGAAACCGGATTTAAAATGTATGTTACAGCTTTGTTAATTTTTTCGTCAAGCGAGAAATTGATTTGGTTCTCACAATGAGGATGCTGTTTCGTTATCCTTTCAATTTTAAAAGAATCAAGCCAATAATAACCGCAACTAATAATACAGCAAGCAAACGATTGAAAAATTTTTGTCCGCCAAGATTTTTTTTCAGCTCTCCATGCGTTAAAATATTATTGAGTATGATCTCCAACCTGTGAAAAGCAGTTTCATTTTTTACCAGATAATCGTAAGCTCCGTATTTAATGGTGTTAGCAGCAAGCTCTGCTTTTTCTTCTGCACTTAAAAAAATTACGGTTACATCTTCATACAATTCTCTTAGCTTTAATAAAATCTGCAAACCGTTTAATGCAAGTGGATCAGTGGAATCCAGGTGATAATCAAGTATAATTACATCAGGTCGTTCAAAGATTCCTTTCAGCGCTTCCTCACCAGTAAAAAACAAAGTAACTACAGCACCTTTAAATTTATCATTAATAAAATCTTTTATCATCTCTGCCATGGCAGGTGAATCGTCAATGATGGTTACTTTAAAATTTTTATTTGCGTACATGTGATGGTGTGGTTAACCTTTGTAAAAATAAGTAATCAAAACTTATCAGGCTTCGCGAACCATTAATTGCCCAGCGAATTTTTCGAGCAACGATTTTTTTTCAGCCGGTACTTCTACAGCATTCAGGTGGCTGACAGCTTTGTTGTAATGACTTTCCATTTCCTGCTCTGCAAATTTGCGGATGTCTAAAGCATCAAAAAGATTTTTTATGGCTTTAATTTTTTGCTGTTCCTGACCGGTGCCTGTTGTATTGATCCATTGATTTAAAATTGAACGTTGCTGAGAGTTTGCTACTTCCTGTGCCTTTAAAAGTAAAAATGTTTTTTTATTTGAAATGATATCACCACCTGTTTGTTTGCCGAACTTTTCTTCATCACCATACACATCCAGTAAATCATCACGCAATTGAAAAGCAACGCCAATATTTTTTCCGAAGTCATACAAATGTTTTGCCTGAATATCACCGGCACCTGCAGTAACAGCTCCTATTTGCAAACAACAGCCAAGCAGAACCGCAGTTTTAAGTTCTATCATTTGAAGATAATTCTTAATAGAAACATTTTTATCATTTTCAAAGCTCATGTCCATTTGCTGTCCTTCACAAACTTCAGCAGCAGTACGCATAAAAATATTCATCACCTGCCTTATATTTTTGTCTTCAACCTCCATCATCAACTCACAGGCTTTAACAAACATTGCATCACCGCTTAATATTGCAATGCTGTTATTCCATTTATGATGAACAGTTTGTTTTGATCTTCGTAACGGAGCATTGTCCATGATGTCATCATGCAACAAAGTAAAATTGTGAAACACCTCAATGCCCAATGCGGCTGGTAAGGCATGTTTAATTGATCCATCAAACATTTCGCAACCCATTAAAACTAACGCTGGTCGCATGCGTTTGCCGCCAACTGCAAGCATATAGCGAATGGGCTCATATAAATCTTTTGGCTGAGCAGGAAAATGAATCTGCTGCAATTCTTTTTCAATTACTTGCTGCAGCGATTTTATATTGTGCATTTAATTATGGCGTGATAAAATTTTTAGCAGCAATCAATCGCTGAATGCCTTCTTCCAATGTAGTCATCTTGCGCCCGAGTAAATCGCGCATAATTGAAATGTCAGGACATCTCCTGGTCATGTCTCCTTCTTTTAAAGCGGGCAAAAAAACAATTTTACTGTTGGAGTTAGTGATAGAAATAATTCGTTTTGCAAGTTCCAGCACTGTAATTTCTGAATCGCTTCCAATATTTGCAACATCATTCACAACTTTGTTTTTATAAAACGCATTTACACAAGCATCCACATTATCATCAATATAACAAAAGGTGCGTGTCTGGCTGCCATCACCATAAATAGTAATGTCCTGATTACTGAGTGCTGCTTTTAAAAACTTCGTCATTACAAAGTCAGTGCTTTGCTTGGGACCATAAGTATTGAAGAAACGAAAGATGGTAAAATCCAGGTTGAATTCTTGCTTGTAAGCACGCAGGTATGCTTCTCCCACATTTTTTACAATAGCATAAGGCAAACGTGAGTTAAGCGGTGTGGTGTGTTCATTCTGCGGAAACTCAACAGGTTCACCGTAAACTTCAGATGATGATGAAAAATAAACTCTTTTTACTCCAGTGTTTTTACTGAGGTTAAGAATATTGCGGATACCATTGAGATCATTCAGCACCATCACCGGATTGGCAAGCGTTCGTTTAACGCCAACCATAGCTGCATAATGAAAAACATAATCAAAAGAAAATGCATAAAATATGCTTGATATATCAAGCACGTCATTTACATCCGCTTTGATAAAACGAAAATTTCCATGTGGAGATACAGGAAGTTTTTTTTCGTTGCCTGTTAAGAGGTTATCAGCAACAACAATATAATTTGATGGGTTGTCAGCTAATTTCTGAGCGAGTGAGCTTGCGACAAAGCCTGCTCCGCCTGTGACAAGAATTTTTGTTTGCATGTTATAAATAATTGTTTTGTTGTGTTCAGTTTACCAGATTTATCAGGTACTTTCCGTAACCGCTTTTAATCAATGGTTCTGCAATTTTAAGTAATTGTTGTTTGGATATGTAACCCATCCGGTAGGCAATTTCTTCAATGCAACCAATCTTTAATCCCTGACGGTCTTCAATCACCTGTACAAACTGCGATGCCTGCATCAGCGATGCATGTGTTCCTGTATCTAACCACGCGGTTCCTTTGTCCAGTATTCCCACTTTTAATCTCCCTTGCTGCAAATAATGTTTGTTTACATCTGTAATTTCATATTCACCACGAGGAGATGGTTTTAACTCTTTGGCGATTTTTATTACTTCATTGTCGTAAAAATATAAACCTGGAACAGCATAATTCGATTTGGGTTTTACTGGTTTTTCTTCAATACTGATTGCATTATTGGCTTCATCAAACTCAACTACACCATACCGTTCAGGATCAGAAACGTGATAGGCAAAAACCACACCACCGTCAGGATTGTTATTCTGAACAAGTATTTGTTGCAATCCTGTTCCATAAAAAATGTTATCGCCAAGTATTAACGCAACATTATCTTTTCCAATAAATCTTTCTCCTATAACAAATGCCTGTGCAAGTCCATTGGGAACATTTTGTACTTCGTAAGTGAATGTGCATCCTAATGATGAGCCATCACCCAACAATTTTTTGAAGTGTGGCAAATCGGATGGAGTGGAAATAATCAAAATCTCTTTTATTCCCGCCATCATCAGGATTGATAACGGATAATAAACCATTGGCTTGTCATACACAGGCATTAACTGTTTGCTCATTGCAAGAGTGAGGGGATGTAAGCGGGTTCCTGAACCTCCAGCTAATATTATTCCTTTCATCAGTATAAAGTTCTTAGTAATAAGTATGAATTAGCGGCAGGAGACAGCAGCAGGCTGTAGTTTTTTTCCTCCTTAAAATAAACAGTTTGCAACATGAGAATAAATATTTTGTTTTCTTATAAAACAACGCCTCGATCATTTCATGAATCTTTCCTTATTTCAAGTTCATCCAAATCAATATCATCATCTTCAGTATGCAACTGGAATAATGGCTCCTGCAGAAATGCCTTTGTAGTGAGTTTTCTTTCGAGACTTACTAAGAAAGCCGGTAACAATACCAGATTTGAACACATTGCCATAAGCAAAGTAAAGCTGATCAATTTTCCGAGTGATGCCGTTCCTCCAAAGCTGGATGCACTGAAAATAAAAAATCCAAAAAATAAAATGATTGAGGTATAAATCATGCTTACTCCTGTCTCACGTATGGTAAGAGTTACTGCTTTGCTGATACTCATAACAGGATGCGACCGCATTTCCTGACGGTACTTTGTAAGAAAATAAATTGTTTGATCAGACGCAATGCCAAATGCAATACTAAAAATTAATATAGTGGAAGGCTTTAATGGAATATGAAAAAATCCCATCAATCCTGCTGTCATTATTAAAGGAATCAAGCTGGGCAGAATAGAAATTAAAATCATCCGCAACGACATAAAAAGCAAAATCATAATAATTGTAATCAGAAAAATTGCCAGTGCGATGCTCTCCATTAAATTTTTAAAAAGATAATTGCTTCCTTTCAAAAAGATAAGACTGTTGCCTGTGATATCTACTTTATAATCTTTTGGTGGAAAGATAGAATCAGTTCTTGGCTTTAATTCTTTCAATAATTTATCCATTTTAACAGAACCGATGTCAGCCATCTGAACACTCACACGGGTCATCCGTTTGGTGCTGTCAATAAAACTTTTAAACAATTGCTCCTTGCCTTTTGTGTCTCCTGAAAAACCTGAAAGCTCTGCCAGCTGTACACTTCCGGGCAATACAAAAAATTTAGGATCACCATCATTGTAAGCCTGGTAAGTAAATTTTATTGCATCCACAATAGCAATGGGTTTTGAAAATACATCGTATTGATTCAGCAATTTTTCCAGGCGATTTACTTTTTGTAATGTCTGCACTTTTAATGCACCACCTTCTGTTTTTGTATCAATTGAAAATTCAAGAGGCAACACTCCTTTAAAGTTGCGCTCAAAAAAACGCATATCAAGATAGATAGGGTCTTTCTTAGGTAAATCATCCACTACATAACCAACGGTGGTCAGTTTAGTCATACCATAAAAAGAAATTAATACAATGATGATAACTGCACCATAAACTGTACGGGTATGGAGATGCACCCAACGATCAACACGCGATAGCATTTTATTTAATCTTTTTCCTTCCAGATGCCTGGTGTGTTTTACTTTGGGAACACTCAGATAACTAAACACAATAGGAATCATAAAAAGCGAAATGAGATAAGTGGTTAACACATTGGCAGCAGCCACTAAACCAAACTCCATTAGTAACCTGCTGTGTGTGAAATAAAACACAAAAAAACCGATAGCAGTAGTAACATTTGCAAGAAAAGTAGTGAATCCCATCCGCTGAATCATACGTGCCAAAGCCTTTGCCTGGCTTCCATGGCGGGTATATTCCGTTTGGTATTTATTCAACATCAAAATGCTGTTTGGCACTCCGATCACAATAATAAGTGGAGGTATCAATCCGCTTAAAATGGTGATCTTATATCCTAATAAAGCAATGGTTCCAAGTGACCATATAACACCCACAAGCACCACCAGCAATGAAAAAATTACTACCTGAAAAGATCTGAAAAAGGCGAATAAAATAATTGCAGTAACTAAAAAAGCAAGCAGCATAAAGAGTTTCATTTCATCAGAAACTTTTTTAGTGAGTGATGTGCGGATATAAGGCATACCGCTCATGTGCATTTCGAGATGATTTTTTTCTCCAAATGCCAACACTTTTTCTTTTACAAAATTGATGATGTCAATCCGGCTTTTGGTATTGAGCTTATTTTTATCAAACGTAACTGCCATCACAGTGGCGCCTGTTTCAGGATTGTAAATAAATCCTTTATAAAAAGGCAGTCTATTGATGGTAGCATGCATGCTATCCACTTGCTGTTGCGAAGTGAATTTTTTTTTCATCAACGGCTTCAGCTCAAATTTTCGCGTCTCATCATTCTTAACTACATTATACAAACGGGCAACTGAAACGATTGCTTCTATACCATCAATTTTTTTTATGTCTTCACCTAATTGCCACCAGTCATTTATTTTTTCCAGCTGGTAAAAATTTTTGTCTTCAATGCCGATCACCATCACACTGCCATCTTCGCCAAAAGTTTTCTTGAATCTTTCGTACGCTTTAAAGTCGGGATCATCATCAGGCAGAATTTTTGCGAAATCGTAACTAAGCTGGATATCAAAGGCTTTGTAACCCATAAAAACCGTTATTGCACCAATAACGATGAGCAACAAAATACGATTACGAAGAATAAAACGTGCGAGCCAGCTAAACATAATGTAACAGCGGATAAAAGTAGCTAAAATAGAATTGGAGGTTCACTCACACCATTAATCATAGCTACCTTAGCAGCGGATTGCACGATTGTGATAAACAGAAATTTAAAAGACGGTATTCGCTTTTTGTCGAAAGCAACACCGCAGCGGATTTTTAATTCGATGCAGGTGCTCAGCAGCTATTATTTATCACGATGGACAGGAAAACCTTTTCATTGGGGATTACCCGTTGCGCTTTCGTTTGAACCCACCACAAGTTGCAATTTGCGTTGCCCTGAATGTCCGAGTGGATTGCGTTCTTTTACCAGACCGACAGGTATGCTGGAAGAAGATTTTTTTCATAAAGTGATTGATGAAGTAGCTGAAAAATTATGGTATTTAATTTTTTATTTCCAGGGCGAACCTTACTTACATCCACAATTTTTAGAGTTGGTTAAGTATGCTTCTTTAAAAGGACTTTACACCGCAACTTCCACCAATGCCCATTATCTTAATGATGCAAACGCCCGTAAAACCGTTGAATCAGGTTTAGATCGCCTGATTATTTCAATTGATGGAACAACACAGGAAACTTATTCCAGCTATCGCATTGGTGGCCAACTGGAAAAAGTATTGCAAGGTGCACGCAACATAATAAAATGGAAACGTGAATTAAAAAGCAATACACCGCATGTCATCTTTCAGTTTTTAGTGGTACGCCCAAATGAACATCAATTAGAAGAAATAAAAATTTTAGCCGAAGAGATTGGTGTGGATGCGGTGGGTTTTAAAACTGCCCAGGTGTATGATTATGCTAACGGAAATGATCTTATTCCATTAAACGAAAAATATTCGCGTTACGCAAAGCAGAGTGATGATACTTATAAAATCAAAAACAATATGCTGAACCATTGCTGGAAACTATGGCACTCATGTGTGGTGACATGGGATGGAAATGTGGTGCCTTGTTGTTTTGATAAAGATGCATGGCATAGCATGGGTTCGTTGCAAGCGCAATCTTTTACAGCATTATGGAATAATGATGCGTATAAAAACTTTCGTGCTCAGGTTTTAAGATCACGCAGCGAAATTGAGATGTGTATGAATTGTACAGAAGGAACCAAAGTTTGGGCTGATTGATTTACTTACAAGAACTGTTTTTTTAATCGTTTCTTTTCAGGATATTTATTAATGTGTTCTACCTTTGCGCCTCTCAAAAATTTTCATGGAACGTAAAATACAATCAGCTTTGATTTCTGTTTTTCATAAGGATGGATTGGAACCAATTATCAAAGAATTAAAAGAGTTAAATATTAAAATGTACTCCACCGGAGGCACACAGGATTTTATTCAGCAATGTGGAGGTACAGTAATAGCTGTTGAAGATCTTACTTCTTACCCTTCAATACTTGATGGAAGAGTGAAAACATTGCATCCTAAAATTTTTGGCGGGATACTGGCACGAAGAGAAAACGAAAATGATCAGGCGCAACTAAAAAAATTTGATATTCCTCCGTTTGATTTAGTGATCGTTGATCTCTATCCATTTCAAGATACTGTTCGGAAGTATGCCTCCCTCTCCTTTGGAGAGGGTGGGGGTGAGGCGGAAGAAGCGATAATTGAAAAGATTGATGTAGGAGGAATTTCTCTGATTCGCGCAGCAGCAAAAAATTTTAATGACGTTTTAATTATTTCGTCACGCGAGGATTATTCTTTTCTGCAAAACATACTGGAGAAACAAAACGGAATCAGTTCTTTGGAACAACGAAAGCAAATGATGGTGAAAGCTTTCGCTGTTTCTTCAAATTATGACTTGGCAATTCGAAACTATTTTTCAAATAAGGAAGTTGGCACTCAGCCGTTGTTGGTGTTTTGTGCAAAAACAAATATTGTTGAGGTTTTTGTGTAAAAACCCAAAAAGGTTGGCTAATT
>JANLUX010000026.1:0-3648 GCA_031363705.1 Bacteroidota bacterium | reverse complement strand
GATATCAAACACAAAAAGGTTCATCATATCCTTCAACGTTTTTTTATCATCAGCAGTTATTGTTTCAGTCCATGCATACACTGAGTTGATGAATCGCGCTGCATCAAACAAATGAGAGATGGCGATAGCGGTATTCAAATCATCATTCATTGCATCATAAAAGTTTTGTTGCAATGTTTTTATATCCATTGATGATTGCTCCGCAGTGTTTAATTTGTCAATCAAATCAACAGCTGATAGCAGGCGGTTCATTCCTTTTTCTGCTGCCTGCAATCCCTCATTGCTGAAATCTAATGTGCTTCGATAGTGTGCCTGTAAAATAAAAAAGCGGATAGTCATAGGAGCATAAGGCTGTGCAAGCAATTTGTTATTCCCTGTAAAAAGTTCTTCAAGGTTAATAAAATTCCCCAGCGACTTACCCATCTTCTGACCATTGATGGTAATCATATTATTGTGCATCCAGTAACGCACCGGTGCTTTGCCGCTGCTTGCTTTTGATTGTGCAATTTCACTTTCGTGATGAGGAAATAATAAATCCATCCCTCCGCCATGAATATCGAAAGTCTCTCCAAGATATCTCTTACTCATGGCAGAGCATTCGATATGCCAGCCGGGAAACCCTTGGCTCCATGGAGAGTTCCAGCGCATGATGTGTTCCGGTTGTGCTTTTTTCCACAAAGCGAAATCAGCAGGATTGTGTTTCTCCTGTTGTCCTTCCAGTTCCCTGCGTTCGCCACCTGCACCAGCAATCAGATCTTCAATAATACGCCCGCTTAATTTACCGTAGTCATTTGTCTTGCTATACTTAATCACATCGAAATACACAGAGCCGTTTGATTCATAAGCATAACCATTTTTAATAATATCCTGTATCATTTCAATCTGTTCAATGATATGTCCTGAAGCGCGTGGTTCTATGCTCGGGTTTTTAATATTTAATGAACGGAATGCTTCATGGAACCTTGCAGCATATAGCTCTACTATTTCCATTGGTTCCAGCTGTTCCAGCCTTGCTTTCTTTGCAATCTTATCTTCGCCTTCATCAGCATCATTTTCAAGATGACCCACATCAGTAATGTTACGTACATAACGCACCTTGTATCCGAGGTGTTCCATATACCTGATCATCACATCAAAAGTGATATACGGTCTTGCATGACCTAAGTGCGGAGGCCCGTAAACAGTAGGACCGCACACATACAAGCCAACATGGGGAGGATTAAGGGGAGCAAATAATTCTTTTTCGCGTGAAAGAGAATTGGTGATGTATAACTGTTGTGACATAGAGGGTGTTAATGATTTGTTTGTTGTCACCGTCATTGCGAGGAACGAAGCAATCTGCAGCTATGAAACAGATTGCTTCGTTCCTCGCAATGACGGTCATTTATATTAATGCAGCGATGATTGTTCCTGCAGTTTTTGTGCACGCAGATGTTGCAGCATGTCTTTGGTCATGGACTCCAGATCAAATTCTGGTTTCCATCCCCAGTCATTTTGTGCTTCTTTATCATCAATGCTTTGTGGCCATGTATCAGCAATCTCCTGGCGGAAGTCCGGCTCATAGGAAATGGTGAAGTCAGGTATGTGTTTTTTTATTGCTGCCGCAATTTCTTTTGGATTAAAGCTCATACCTGCAATATTATAGCTGCTCCTTATTTTAATTTTATCTGATGGTGCATTCATCAGTTGCATCGTTGCCCTTATACCATCGGGCATATACATCATGGGCAAGGTGGTGTCTTCTTTTAAAAAGCAAGTGTATGTATGATGCTCCAGTGCCTGCATAAAAATATCCACTGCATAATCAGTAGTGCCTCCTCCGGGATGTGCCTTGTAGCTGATTAAACCCGGATAGCGGATGCTGCGCACATCCACACCAAATTTCTGATGATAATATTCGCACCAGCGTTCACCAGCTAATTTACTTATACCATAAACAGTAGCTGGTTCCATTATGGTGTATTGAGGAGTATTTTGTTTGGGTGTAGTAGGACCGAATACTGCAATAGAACTCGGCCAGAAAACCTTAAGCACAGGGTTTTCTTTTGCAATATCAAGGATGTTAAAAAGCCCTTCCATATTTAAACGCCACGCTGATTTCAGCTTCTTTTCAGCAACGGCACTTAACAAGGCAGCAAGCAAATACACTTGTGTTACATCATACTTGCGGATAGTGTCAGCTACTGAACGTCCATCCAAAACATCCAAAACGCAAAATGGTCCGCTCTCTTTCAAATATCCCTGCTGATCTTTTACATCTGAAGCTATTATATTGTCTCCACCCATTTGCTCACGCAAAGTGGTAACTAAATCTGTTCCTATCTGTCCGGCAGAACCAAGTACCAGTATTTTATCTTTTTTATTCATAATAACAGTGTGCAAAAATATAATTTAATAAGCACCGCTTCAATGTTAATGCCATTGCGTGTTCTTTATTTTTGGCGATTGAAGCACAATGTCAACGCGGTCACTCAGCAAATATTTTCCTTATCTGTTCATGGCAGTTTGTGCAGTTATTGCCTTTGCACCTGTAGCATTTATGCAGCATTGCATGAAGTATGATCTCACTGATCAGTATTTCGTGTGGAGATATTATATAGGAGAATGCCTGCAGAACGGACATCTTCCATTATGGAATCCGTATGTGCACTTAGGTTATCCCATACATGCTGACCCTCAAAGCGGAGCATGGTATCCTTTTGTTTGGCTGATAGGAGGTTTGTTTGGTTATAATATTTACTGGATACAGATTGAATTTTTAATCCATGTTTTCCTTGCAGGAGTTGGAATGTATCTGCTCGCAAAATATTTTGTTAATGAAAGCCGGATTGCCCTTGCTGTGGCAATATGTTATATGCTATGCGGATTTTTTTCAGGCAATGCACAGCACTTAACCTGGGTCATCAGCGGAACATGGATTCCATTTGTGCTTTTTTATTTTTTACGATTTCAACAGAGAGGAAACAGAAAAGATTTATTCAGAGCATCGCTTTCGTTTTTCATGCTGCTCACCGGTGGCTATCCTGCTTTTGTTATTACCACTGCATACGCTCTTATTGTAATGATGCTTGTTCATATATATAAGGCATGGAGGGCAAAGAAAAATTTTGTTTCATTGATAAGAGAATATCTTTTATTCGGTTTGGTGCTTATACTTACAAATGCTGTTTCAATAGCGTCTGTTATAACGAACCTCTCCGCTTCGGTCAGATCCAATTCGCAGGAACTGAATTTTGTTTTATCAAATCCATTTGTTCCCAAAGCATTGTTATCATGGATTTTTCCACTTGCTTCAGTAAAAAATGCTGAGTTGTTTAATACTGACATCAGCATGAGCAATGGGTATTTTGGATTGCTGGGTTTGGCAGGATTAATTTTCTTTATCATCAAATGCAGAACGAAAAAAGATATTCTGCTTTTCCTTTCCGGATTGTTTTTTTTATTGCTTGCCTTTGGCGATGCCACACCATTAAGAAGCTGGTTGTATTATTTAATTCCGTTTTTTGATCTTTTCAGAGCACCAAGCCTTTTCCGCTTATTTGCATTGATGTTATTTATTGTTTGTTCAGCCATTGGCTGGATAAATATTTTGAAGCAGCAGCAAAACAAAAAAACCGTCAACATTGTTTTTATTGTTATTGCATTATT
>JANLUX010000025.1:0-5064 GCA_031363705.1 Bacteroidota bacterium | reverse complement strand
CGTGGTGTTGCCTCATTTACAGCTGATGATGCATTGTATGTTTCTCATTATTTAATGAATACAGAACCATTAAAAGGTGTTCGAAACAATCTTGTTTATAATGCGCTTCCGGATGAATTTGTCAATAAAGCAAAGCACCATAATTACCATCCGATGAAAAATAATTTTACTGTGCTTATGATTTGTTCGCTCAAAGCATATAAAGGAGTGAATGAATTTGTTTCGCTTGCCAAGCGCTTTCCGGCTTTGAATTTTGAAATGGTTTTAAACGCAAATGAAAAAGAGGTGGAAGCACATTTTTTAAATGTGGTAACACCATCCAATTTGAAATTATTTACTGTGCAAAGTGATGTGCATCCTTTTTATCAGCGTGCAAGCCTCGTTTTAAATCTCAGCAATCCTGAAAATTGTGTTGAAACATTCGGAATGACTTTGCTTGAAGCAATGTGTTATGGAATTCCTGTTATTGCTCCCCCTGTTGGTGGACCTGCTGAGTTAATCACTTCTTCCGTTAACGGATTTTGTATTGATGTGAGGAATACATCACAACTTGATAATGCAATTGAAAAATTTTCTACTGATTTTGAAATGTTAAATAATATTTCTCTAAACGCCCGCCAAACCGCTTTAAAATTTTCGGAAGCTAAGCTTCAACATAATGTGGTGAATACCTTGCTTGCGTAGTTTTTAATCAATTTTTCAAAAATCTTACAATTGCAGGAATATGTTCCTGGTTGTAGCAACTCTACCGCGCTTATGGCGTATCAATTTAAATCTATGGGAAAACTTAAAGTTGCGATCGTTGGCACCACCGGGTTGCCTGCAAAATATGGCGGATTTGAAACACTTGCTCATCACCTTGTCAATCATCTGAGTGATGAACATGACATGACGGTGTATTGCAGTGGCAGATATTTTCCAAACAGGCATAAGCGTCTTAAAAAATATAAAAATGCAAAGCTTGTTTACCTTCCATTTAATGCCAACGGTTATCAGAGCATCATCTATGATTTTGTTTCGATCATTCATGCTTTATTTTATGCTGATGCATTATTAATTCTTGGAGTATCAGGAACCATATTACTTCCGGTAATAAAAATATTTTCTTCCAAACCGGTAATCGTGAATATTGACGGTCAGGAGTGGAAACGTCCTAAATGGAATTGGATTGCCAAAAGATTTTTAAAGTTGAGTGAAAGAATTGCAGTGCGTTATGCAGACACCGTTATCACTGACAACCGTGTGATTCAGGATTATGTTTCGCATGAGTATAAAAAGAATTCTGTTTTGATTGAGTACGGAGCAGACCATGTAACCAAACAAAAAGCTGATGATATTGCCATGGCTAAATATCCTTTTCTCGCATCATCGTATGCCTTTACAGTTTGCCGTATTGAACCCGAAAACAATATTCATCTCATCTTAGAATCATTTGCACGGCATCCATTCTGGAATTTAGTTATTGTCGGATTATGGAATCATGGTTCTTATGGAATATCATTGAAAGAAAAATTTGGTAACTATCCCAATATTTATTTATTGGACCCTATATATAACCAGGATGAGTTAAATATACTTCGCTCCAATACTGATTTATATATTCATGGTCATAGTGCTGGCGGAACCAATCCTTCGCTCGTTGAAGCTATGTATTTAGGTTTACCTGTAATGGCATTTGATGTGTCATACAATCGTGAAACTACATCACACAAAGCGCTTTATTTCCGCAATCCTGATGAACTTATTCATCTGCTTAACGTAAGTGGTAAATCAAAGCTGGAGGAAGTCGGAACAGCAATGTACGAAACAGCAACAACACGTTATGTATGGAAAAATATAGCACACCTTTATAACCGTGAGATTATGAAACGCTGCAAAGTACCGCTGAGGTTAATCAACAAAAATGTTTATCCTGAATTACAGGAAGAATTAGCAGCATGAATCGATTAGAAAAATTTTTAACAAACCGATTTGTCTTGCTGACGAAGGAAGCATCTCTGCAACTTCATTTTAATATAAAAACAAAATATTTTGTTTACACTTTACTTTTCTTACTGATAAACTTTTTTGCAAACGCTCAGGTAGTAACAACGCTTGCCGGCTCCGCATACATAGCCGGCTCAACTGATGGAACAGCAAGTGCAGCACGATTTAACAGTCCGCACGGAATTGCCTGTGACAAGAATGGAAATGTTTACGTTGCAGATCGTTTCAATCATAAGATCAGGAAAGTAAATCCTGCCGGTGTTGTTACAACATTAGCAGGAAGCGGAAGTGTGGGAGGTTTTGATGGAACAGGAAGTGCTGCATCATTCAACGAGCCCTGGGCAGTTGCCTGTGATACATCGGGAAATGTGTATGTGACAGACACAAAAAATTATAAAATAAGAAAAATTACATCTGCAGGAGTTGTAACTACTGTTGCTGGTGCAGGTGTATTTGGCACAACCAACGGACCAGCAAATATTGCACGTTTCGGATTTCCATCCGGCATCTGTGTAACACCGGATGGAAACACAATTTATGTTGCAGATCATAATACCCATGTAATTAGAAAGATCAATGGTGGTAATGTTTCAACATTGGCTGGAACAATTTACATTGCAGGATCTGATGATGGTGCAGGAAACGTTGCAACATTCAACCATCCTTATGGAATTGATTTGGATAACAACGGAAATATTATCGTAGCTGATGAATGGAACAACACGATACGTAAAGTTACTCCCTCAGGAAATGTAACTACGCTTGCCGGTGTTGGTCTGAACGGGAGTGCTGACGGACAAGTTTCTGCCGCAATGTTTAATTATCCATGGGATGTTACTGTAGATAACAATGGAAATGTTTTTGTTGCTGATGGTTTCAATTATAACATCAGAAAAATTAATGTAGCCACATGGATGGTTTCAACTTATGTTGGAACTGCTGGTGTACAAGGTGCTAATGACGGCACAGGAGCTGCAGCAAGCTTTGATGGTGCAACAGGAATCAGTTACAATTATTTTGATAATTCTTTTTATGTAGCCGATGCATACAATTATCTCATCCGGAAAATTTCACAGGTTTCTTCAGTTGCAATTACGCTTACCACTGCAGCAGTTAATAACACAGTTTGCTTTGGTGACAGTATCTACTTACAAGCTGCACCATTGGGTTTAAGCAACTATGTTTTTAAAGAAGGAGCAACAACGATAGGTTCTTCTGCAAATGGTATAATAACAATTGCCCCACTTTCACAAGGCAATCATAATATCACCTGCACAGCAACGGATAATAATGGTGCAACTGCTTTCTCAAATACATTAACAATAACAGTTAGTCCGCAGTTTATTCCCACGGTTTCCCACTCAGGTAGTATCATTTTTTGTAACGGAGATTCTTTAATGCTAACCGCACAAAACGGAACAGCATATTTATGGTCAAATGGAAATACAACACAAAATATTTATATTAATAACAACACTGCTTTTTCAGTTACAGTTACAGACGCGGATGGTTGTAAAGGAGTTTCTAATTCAATTACTCCAACAATAATGCAAGGTCCGGTTGCAACAATAACTGCAAACGGAACCTTAACAATTTGTGCAAATGATTCGGTGCAGTTGAATGCCAGTAACGGTTCATCATGGTTATGGACCAATGGAGCTACCACGCAAAATATTTATGCTAACGCACAGGGGAATTATGCAGTTACCATTACAGGAGTAAATGGTTGTAAAACAACTTCATCTCCTGTAACTCTTAGTCATTTTCCGGGAAGCCAGGCAAGCGTTACACCTCTCGGTCCTGTCACTATTGTACAGGGAAATACAATTACGCTCAACGCAACTTCAGGATCAACCTATCAGTGGTCAAATGGTTTAACTTCTCAAACTATTGTAGTAAACTTAAGTGGAAATTATATTGTGACCGTTACCAATAGCAATGGGTGTGTATCACAATCAAATGCAGTGCAGGTAAATGTGATTGCAGCACAACAAATGATTAATGCATTAGGCGCTACAAGTTTTTGTGACGGCTATTCAGTGCTGTTGAATTCTTATTTTTCACAGGGCAATCAATGGTATTTTAACGGACAGGTTTTAAGTGGTGAAACCAATCAGCAATTATCAGCAACTGACAGCGGATATTATTCAGTTGCAGTTTTTCAGAATGGAAGTTGGTTGTATTCTGATTCTATTCTTGTACAGGTTTTTACAAGCCCTCAGATGCCTGTTGTAACAGACACTTCTATTTGTTCCGGTAATTTTGTTTTGCTAAAAGCACAGTCCCTGGATGGCGCAAACATGCAATGGTACGACCAGGATACAAGTGGAAATTTATTGGGATCAGGAAATGCATTTACAACACCTGCACTTAATCAACAAACAATTTATTATGTGCAGGCAACTTCGGCAAACGGATGTACAAGTATTGACAGAAGTGCATTAACGGTTTATGTGAATCCTTCACCATTAGCAGCATTCGATCATACAATACAATCGCAAAGCGGAAGTTTAACTGTTTCGTTTAATAATACAACACAATTCGGTGATACCTACAATTGGGTGTTCGGTGATTCCTCATCAGCTACGAATACTTCATCACAAATAAATCCTACACATACTTTCAACACAGCAGGAACTTATAATGTGATTTTGATTGCAAATAATTCAAGCGGATGCGTTGATACTATCTCACAAAAAATAATTGTAAATAATAACAAAGACCTTTTTATCCCTACCACATTCACACCTAACACTGACGGGATGAATGATGTGTTTCGTGTGAGAGGAAATAATTTCCAGGTGAATGAAATGAAAATTTATGATCAGTGGGGGACATTGATTTATCAAACCGATACATCAAAACCAACATGGGATGGAACAAGCAATGGGGAGCTGGTACAAAACGGAACTTATGTTTATCGTATTCATCTCACCATAAAAAATAATGAAGAGCAAGTGTTGACGGGAGCAATAACAGTGATCAAATGAGAGATAGAAATAAATTCGCCTCACCCCCTGCCCCTCTCCAAAGGGAGAGGGGAGCAGTCTCTTGTGATTATTCAATCGTTTATAAAAA
>JANLUX010000458.1:0-1913 GCA_031363705.1 Bacteroidota bacterium | reverse complement strand
AAGCGCAGGTATACGGGGCCTACATGATCAGCTATCGCTAATGTTGCAGCCTTGGTTTGGTTATAGTCTGCCGGTACAATAACAGTCATGCCGGGTAACATTTTCATCATGCCGATATCTTCCAGTATCTGGTGAGTTGCACCATCTTCTCCAAGTGTTAATCCGGCATGTGAAGCGCATATTTTTACATTCTTGCCTGAGTAAGCAATGCTCTGGCGAATCTGATCATACACCCTTCCCGTTGAAAAATTCGCAAAGGTTCCTGTGAAGGGAATCTTACCTCCTATGGTTAGTCCTGAAGCAATGCCCATCATGTTTGCTTCTCCGATTCCAACCTGGAAAAAGCGCTCAGGAAATTCTTTTTGAAAGGCATCCATCTTCAATGAGCCTGTCAGGTCAGCACACAGCGCTACCACGTTCGGATTTTTTTTTCCTAATTCCAATAATCCCGCTCCGAATCCTGAGCGTGTATCTTTCTTTTCAGTGTATGTGTATTTTTTCATTTTCTTAAATTCAAATTCATTTATTGAGCGCATCAAAAACACTTTTCTCTGAAACTCGGCCGCTGTTTTTTCCTTCCTCCATTGCTTTTAATAATCCAATATCCTCTTTCTCTTCATTCTTTAAAGCCCGTGAAGTCATACCAAGTTTTTTTGCCAACTCCAGCAAAAGTTTCAAATTTGATTTTGATGTTGACTGTATTATTACTGCTTCCATTTTAGATTTATTTATTTACACAAATTTAAAACAATGAGAATGTCTTTTGGAAATTGCTACTCCTATTAATTAATCGTAACCGATGTACTGTTACCGGATGTTATCCTGAAACTTTTATCAATGGTATAAAGTGCTAATTGAGAATTTCTCGGTCTGAATATAACTCTGTATGCTCCCGGCTGCAACACCACAGTTTCCTTTACACTGTTTTCTGCCAAAGTATAAATCAATCTTAATTCATTCTTTTCCTGGAGATAAATTCCTCCGTAACCGGGAGCATTGGAAATCAATGTTACAATACCAGGATTTGGAATTTGTACATGGGTGGTTTTACTTTGACTGATGTCAACGTTTTCTAAATTGATTCTTGGCAACGAAAGGATTTCCAGATCATATTTACCGGTAAGGTATCGTTCAGTGGTATTAAATTCCTGGACATTTAAGGTTTGCATCTCACCATGCCTGCGTATGATACATTGCAGCTTTTTGTAATCGTAACTTCCTTCCAGCTTTAAATTCAGATCACCCTGAGGAGTTGAAATGCCAATGATATTATGCTTACCCATATTAAGCACAACACTGTCTTTTCCCGCAGAAGGAATGGTATGAACAACAATCCGGTATTTTCCTAACGGATCGATCTGAAGTGTATCCGGCAAACCCATTCCATTCATGGTATGCACAAAATCATAACGGATGGCTCCGGTGAACTCATCATAAAAGGTGATACCTACATTTGTTTCAGTTGGTTTATTATATGTGTCGAGCAAATTAACCTGTACAGTTGTATTATTGAGCGCTTGTGTAATTACAACATTCAGAATATTTCTAAATGAGGTTTCGTCAGCAGCATCAAAATAAGTTCCTACACATTCAAAAAATTTTAGAAAATCTTTATTCACACCTAAACCAATGACGAAAGGCTTTAGCACAATCCCTTTTTTCTGTAACGCAGCAGAGACTGCACACGGATCACCATTACATTCCTCAATACCATCTGTAATTAAAATAATAATATTCCGTGCAGGTGTCTGTGGAAAATCTTTTCCGCTTTCTTCTAATGAACGTGCAATGGGTGTCGTGCCACTTGGACTGATTTCACTTAAACGTTTTTTAATATGAAAACCATTTTGCTTTCCGAATGGAACTTCTAACCTGGTGTCATCACAATCCTGCGGAGGATAGCGTTTGGTATG
>JANLUX010000447.1:0-13577 GCA_031363705.1 Bacteroidota bacterium | reverse complement strand
CAACAATCTTTGATGTACCACTCATGCTTTGTTTTTTCAGTTTAAATACAAGCTGGTTGGGAGTACCTGAGAAATTGACACTTCTTAAATCTCCATTATCGTCAAATATTGTTGCATCACTACCACTACAGGCAGATGAGGTGGATCTTAGACTACAACCAGAATTCGTCCAACCTGTTGGTTCCGTTCCTCCCCAAGCCGTTCTTGAGAGCGGTAACAAAGCCTGCCCTTCACTCTTCTCCACCCCACCTATCAACAATACCGCAAAAGCCATCGCAGCCAATGCATGTTTTTTAAAGCTCATGGATGGTTTTGTTAATCCTAATTGCTTTTGTGCCAATGGCAACATTTTAAAAACCATGTTGAAGAGTTTTTTGATTAGCGCTGTTAGCGGACTGGGGTTGAGTAAATTTTTTTTCATCTTTTTACTATTTAGTTAATAAGTGGTTTAATTTTTTTTAAACCAATTTATCTTACTTCAGAAAAACAAAATCAATGTCTTTACAGCAGATAAAACAAATGGTTTGGTAATGGTGTGTAAAGTCTTATTTCAGCATATATATAAGAGGAGGAGGTAACAGGTAAACAGATTAATTTTAATTGGCATTTTATAGATATTAAGTTGTTTTAAAAAGTTTGATTGATTGCAATTTTCTTAACTTGTAAGGTTGTGTTAAGAATACTTTTTTATTACAACGGATGGCAAAGAAAAGTCAAATAATTATATAAAGCAAGTAAAACTTTTATCTTTTTTGTATTAGGCACTTTATTTTTTTAAGATCAATGAGTTAATCCACTGCGCTCTGATTGGTTGTTGGAAGCAGGTATTATCAATCTAAATAACTTAAATCATCACTTGGAACCTTCTGCTATATTTTCTAATTGATAAAATATCTGCATTGATTTTGACTGATTATTATTTGAGCTAAAATTAAAATTGGAATCATTTGACATTCCTCTACGCCTTTATCTTTGATGCATGACAAGGATTTTTTTCATTCTACAGCTATGTGTTTTTTTAGCAGAAGCGCAAGATAATAAAATGAGTAATTATTATTCCTCACCATTAAACATTCCATTGTCGCTCGCAGGAAATTTTTGTGAAATCAGAACCAATCATTTTCACTCAGGAATTGATTTGCGCACTTATGGAAGAGAAGGATATCCTGTTTTTGCTGCTGCTGAAGGATTTATTTCCCGTATAAAAGTAAGCGCTATTGGATATGGTAACGCCTTATATTTAACGCACCCGAATGGAACAGTAACTGTTTATGGACACTTGAGACAATTTACAGATGCGATTGCAAAGTATGTTGAGATGAAGCAGCGTGAAATACAAAATTTTGAAGTAGAACTTTTTCCTGACTCCAGTCAATTTATTATAAAAAGAGATGAACAAATTGCGTTAAGCGGAAATTCAGGAGGAAGCGAAGCACCACATTTGCATTTCGAAATAAGAGATCGTTACACGGAGGAACCACTAAATCCGTTGCTGTACGGAATACAAATAAAGGATACTATGTTTCCGGTAATTACACATGTTGCGGTTTATGAAAATGCTTCGGGAGAATACAAGAGATTAACCATAAAGAAAACGCGCGCAGTGAATGATTCGGTTTTCGAGGTAGATGACACGATAAAAACATCATTTAATATTTCCAATATCAGCCTGTCATTTGCAGCTTATGATAAAGCATTTTTATCAGATAGTAATGACGTAAATATTTATGGTGTAACGCTGGTAAACGATGCGGATACTGTTTTTAATTACAACTATGACCGTATGAATTTCAATGAAACGAAATATGTAAACGCTCATATTGATTATGAAGCCAGACTCACGCACAAATTAAAACTGGAACGTTGCTTCCGGTTGCCGGGAGATGGATTTGCTTCGTTTAATAAGGCAGGAACAGGAATAATAAGTTTTACAAATACCAATATTATAAATCCGAAATTGAAGGTGAGGGATTTTCATGGGCACACCTCTACCCTATTGTTAGAAATTGCAAGAGACTTAGGGGTGACTAATGAGACACAAATATTTTCTGATACCATTCAACATGCAATGCTTGATTACAATCACAATCACTTTTTAAAGAGTAAGAATGCTACACTGCGAGTTACCCAAGGAAATTTATATCAAAATATTCCTGCTAAGAAAATTATTGAAATGAAAATAAAAAAATATTATTCGCCATTGATTAAAGTCTTCAACAAAACGATACCGTTACATAAAGGTGCTGCGATAAATATTCGTGCAAAAAATATTCCTGCATCATTACAATCAAAAGCGGTGATTGCTTCACTTAATGATCAGAATAAAATTACAGGTTATGCAGGAGGGATTTATAATAAAGGATGGGTAACAACAAAAATATCTGCATTTGGTAATTATGCTGTAACGGTTGATACCACTCCACCATTAATCAAACAGATGGAAATTACTATTGATAGCATTTGTATGTGCGCTTTGTTAAGCGTTAAAATAACAGATGATTTATCAGGGATAAAAAATTATATTGGATGCATTGATAATGAATGGGCATTGATGGAATGGGATAAAAAAAACGAACAGTTGCTGTATTATATAAAACCGGAATTAATGGGACCACATCAAATAACCTTGCAGGCATCTGATCAAAAAGGGAATTGGGTTTATTTTGAAAGATATTTTTAAATGCTACTTTCTATTTCAATAAAACTTCCGTAGCTCCTGCACCGTATTTCTCATAAGGTGCATCACTAAACCTGAGATAAGGAATGTTTTCTATTTCTGTTCGCAAAGCATTTTTCAATCTTCCATTTCCTACTCCATGTATAAAGGTAATCTTATGTGCCTGGCGCAGCAATGCATTATCAATTGCTTTGCGAAAATGTTGTAATTGAATTGCTATGATCTCCGTATTGGTTAAGCCTGATGCATCTTCAATCAGTTCTTCAATGTGTAAATCCACTTCGATAAAACCGGGAGCTATATTATATTGAGCATATTGTTCTTTTGATTTATTTAAATTATTTGCAGATGATGTATGTCCTGGAGTTGCTGAGTGCTGATCTGACTGAAATTTTCTTACCAGTTCACTCAGATCTTCTTCTGCGGTTTCTGCAAAGGAAATTAATGTTGTTATTTTACTGAATGCAGCAGCACCATCTATTTTTTTATTTACATGATTAAGATCGGGATACTCAACGGATAATTCTTTTGTTATTACCGGAATTTGTTGAAATAAATCTTTCTGATGAAAAATCAATTGAACCTGTAATGATTCGGTATCCATTAAATCATCACGTGCAATCTCACCTAAGTTTAGCTCATTAAATGCTTCTACTTTGCCTGATGAAATTCCAAATAACTTTCGATCTGATTTTCTTGAAAAAGAATAAAGCACATCATACATACTTTCATTCACTATAAAATATTTTACTGAACCTGTTAAAACTTTATTTATTTCCGTAGGCATCAACACTAATGAAACTGAATCATTTAAACCTGTTAAAAGTTTTTTAAGATCAGAAACTTCTGCAGGCTTAACTTTTTTTTCCGTTATTATTGGATCAGCAATATTGTGTTTATTTTTCTGAGTATGTGCAATCTTTACTAACTCACCGGGAGTTGCCTCAATTGGAAATCCATCTTCAGTTTCAACCATGTAATTTCCATTCGGAAGAATCTTAGAGATTACTCCATCCTGCTTTTCGTTGATAAAGCTTACACGATCTCCGGTTTCAAATTTTTTCATTTGCTGAGTAAAAAACTATTGCTGAAAAACCCCTTATCAATCATCACTGAGGAGTATGAGAATCTCGTTGCGAAGCTTTCACAACCTTCTCCATAATGTAGGTGGTGTGCTGCGGATACTTTTCCAGGGCTGCCTGTAAATCCACCAAAGCCAATTGCACAGCTCTATACTCCTCCTTGTCTTTATCTGAGAGCATCATTTCAGCAAAAGCTTTTTTTTGATCTTCGTTCATCTCTTTAAAAATTTTAAATATTCTTTCTGAAATTATCAGCAACAACAAGCTCTTTACTTCCGACAGTATATTTATAAAAACCACTTCCTGATTTAATTCCAAGATTTCCTGAGGTAACCATGTTCACTAATAAAGGGCAGGGTGCATATTTTGGATTTCCAAACCCATCGTGCAACACACGCAGAATACTTAAGCACGTATCAAGACCAATGAAATCTGCAAGCTGTAACGGACCCATCGGATGCGCCATTCCAAGCTTCATTACTGTATCAATTTCCATAACACCGGCTACTCCTTCAAACAAAGTGTAAATGGCTTCGTTAATCATCGGCATTAAAATTCTGTTTGCAACAAAACCGGGATAGTCATTTACTTCAACTGGTGATTTGCCCAGTTTCTTCGACAAATCAAAAATTGTTTTGGTTGTCAATTCACTTGTATTAAATCCGCGAATTACCTCTACCAGTTTCATCACCGGAACAGGATTCATAAAATGCATTCCTATTACTTTATCTCCGCGTTTTGTTGCTGAAGCAATTTTAGTGATGGAGATAGAAGATGTGTTGGATGCAAGAATACAATCTGGATTAGTATAAGTATCCAGGTCACTGAAAATTTTTAATTTAAGATCTATTCGTTCGGTAGCTGCTTCAACCACAAGATCGGCAGTAGCTACACCGTCAGCAAGAGAAGTGACTGTAGAGATATTTTTTAAAGTGCTTGTTTTTATTTCTTCAGAGATCAATTGCTTTGCAACCTGGCGATCAAGATTACTGCTGATTGTATTAATGGCTTTGTCTAACGGTTCCTTTGCAATATCAATCAGCACAACATTAAATCCATTTTGTGCAAACACATGAGCAATACCATTACCCATTTGTCCGGAGCCGATGACGGAGATGTTTTTCATATTTTGTTTACAGTTTACTGTTTACAGTTTACAGTTGTGAATCATCTGGTGATAAAGCTTGTAAGGAATAATAATTTGATATTATTTCCGCAAGATTATCATCTATTTTGTTGCCATACAATACAGTTGATTCGTTAACACGATTTTTAAATCGTTCACCTTTTATATCAGTGTTGTTGAGATAAGTTATCAAGCCATTTAACATTTTACCAATTTTATCAGTAAGATTATATAATTCATCAAAAAAATTCTTTGAAAGATAATCTGAATCAAAAGCACGATATAATTGTGACTTAACTTCGCCTATTGATCCTTTTGCAAAACCTAAAAACTGAACAAATTCCTTTCTACTTCCTCTATCAAATCCTTCTGCAATATTGTCCATAACAGAACCCGATGAATTTCTCAACTGATTCATTAATCCATATTCTTGTTGTACTGATAATTGCTTAATAAGAGGTAAAAGAGTTTTATTCAACTCCCTTGCTTGCTGCCAGGCTTTAAGATCTTCAAATTTTTGAATAGTCGCCATTTTAGTGTTTAGTGTAGGGTTTTCATTTTAAAGTTTGCAATTTGCAGTTTACAATTACATTGTGGTGCGTCAGCCACTGTAAACCGTAAACTGTAAACCGTAAACTTATTTCCCGCTTCTTGCCAGTATCGTTCTCACTGTATAAAACAATATTTTGAAATCAAGTGCAAGTGACATATTTTCAATATAGATAACATCATACTTCAAACGATGAATCATCTGTTCAACATTTTCAGCATAACCATATTTAACCTGTCCCCAACTGGTGATACCAGGGCGAACTTTGTGTAGGTGACGATAGTGCGGAGCGCATTGCATAATCTGATCAATGAAATATTGCCGTTCAGGACGGGGACCAACCAGACTCATGTCACCAACCAATACATTATAAAACTGAGGAATTTCATCAAGCCTGATCTTGCGCATCATTCTGCCAAAGGGAGTAACACGCTGATCAGTTCTGCTGCTTAACATCGGAGTTCCGTTTTCCGCATACTGATACATTGACCTGAATTTGTAAATGTAAAACGGGTTACCATGCAGACCAATTCTTTCCTGCGCAAAGAAAACCGGACCTTTTGATGTGAACTTAATAATGAGTGCTGTGATAAAATAAAGAGGAGAAAGTATCACCAGGAAAAATAATGATACTGTTATATCAAAAATTCGTTTGAACGACTGTTGCCATACCGGCATTAGCATAGGACTGATAATTATAAGCGGGCTGCCAAAGATAGAAGTCATCTTAACAGTTCCGCTTAAAATATCATACATATCAGGAATAATTTTTATGATGACATCTGTATCTTCCAGTTCATTTACTATGTGACCAATACTCTCATGCTCTGAAGATTCAATGGCTATAATGGCTTCTTCAATTTTGTGTTCACGAATAATTTTTTTTAAATCTTCAAGACCTCCCAGGTGCGGTAAAAAATCTTTGAGAAGTTTTCCATTGTTATGATCCACGTGAATAAAGCCGATGAATTTATAACCCTGGCTTGTGGCTTCCCCTTCCAGTTCCTGGTAAAGACCTAAAGCTCTCTGGCTGCTGCCGATAAGTAAAGTTGGAAATCCAATAACGCGCCCTTTAATTTTGCGGGCAGTGATGGTAGTAATAGTTAACCGTAAAGTTGCTGTTATAGTAAAATGCAACAATAACAATGCGAAGAAAGTATCGTAATAACTTTTATAAGAAATAATAACATCATCAAGCAACAGCGTAAAAAAGATGATGAGCACACCAATGATTGAAACGTAAAAAGTTAAACCTATTTCGCGCAGACGCGACTTGCGGAAAATATCATTGTAAGTACCAACTAAAGCATAAACAATTACCCATAACAATGGCAGTAATAAGATGCCGAGATAAAAATGTTTATCAGGTGTAAATGGAATTTTATAACCATACAACGAAGATTCTATACCCACTTTGCGATAAGTATAGAACAGCGTCCATGCTAATAATGCAGCAAACCAATCAGCCAACACATAAATAAAAATCTGTTTGCGCTTATTCATCAGTTATGCAATAATTTAAAATTATCGAAATAAAAAGTGCCGGTGGTAACACTATCACTTAAAGCTGATCGGCAATATATTTTAAAGGTGTTAGATGCATTCAGCGACCTGACTGCAGTACCAAGGCTAACATAAATTTTATTCCAGGCGGGAGAAGCATTTACAAGAATAATTTCTCTCTCAGGATTACCTGAAGTTTGATTACCTTTTAATCCAACGAAGAAGGGCTGATCGCATTTATAATTTAATTCTAAATAAGAAACCGAAGCATCAGGAATATTAATTCCTTCAAACATTTCGAATCTGAAGGAAGGGTGATTGGCATCCATTGTAATTTTTCCGCTCGCATTACCTTCAAAGCGTTTCAGAGGATCCGTTTCATACCGAAGAGTATCACCTGACACGGGTACAATACTTAATGTGCCATCTTCAAAATCTTCGACCCATCCTTGTGGCGATGTAAAAGAAATTCCCGGAAAATACCCGAAAACAACTGGTGAAGGGGGAGACACGGTTGCTCCGTTTATCAACGAAATGTCCATTGATGATCCCTGCATTAACCGGTAAATGATGTGTGTGGCTGCAATACCGTTATCATATATACCAGGTAAAAATGTGAATGAATGTTTGCCTGCATCACCTACCACAGGAAACAAAGCAGGCAGTTCATACACACCAATCATCTGCCCATCCATATAAGCCCACACATCTTTTATTTTATGATTCGCAGTGCCCTGATCCGCTGTAACGGATACCTGGATGCTGTCAATCTTTATATAAGTTGGCACCGGATCATCAGGGTTAATTAAATTGCACGATGCCAAACCCATCATCAGCGAAAGCTGATAAAAAATCCTGATGGCGTTTGTTGTCGTCATGTTTTTACTTCCTGCTTAATATTTTTATGAAACCAGTGCCGGTAATACTTTTAGCTTATCAGCAATCTGATGGGCAATCTGCAAAGCATTAAAGCCATCTTCAATGGTTACCTGTGGTGTTTCATCTCTGTTTATACAATCAGCAAAGCTTTCCAGTTCTTCTTTAATTGCATTGCTTTCTTCCACCCTGGGATTCTCAAAATAAATCTGTTTGGTTCCTTTTTCAGCACCCAGGTCAATGGTAACAGCCAATGGATCCACATCACCTTCAACAGGTTTTAAGCGCACAACTTCGGCATTCTTTTTCAAAAAATCAACAGCTATATAAGCATCCTTTTGAAAAAATCTTGTTTTGCGCATATTCTTTAAGGAGATGCGGCTGGCAGTGAGGTTAGCCACGCAGCCATTAATAAATTCAATCCTTGCATTGGCAATATCAGGTGTATCGCTCACCACTGCAACACCGCTGGTGCTTATTTTTTTTACAGGAGAATTAACGGTGTGTAAAACAATGTCAATATCATGAATCATTAAATCAAGCACCACTGAAACATCCGTACCACGCGGGTTAAATTGCGAAAGCCGGTGAGTTTCAATAAACATGGGATGATGTATATAATTACGCGCTGCTTTAAAAGCGGGGTTAAAGCGTTCTACATGTCCCACCTGAACCTTTACGTTGGCTTCTTTACTGAGTGCAAGTAGTTTTTTTGCTTCTGTTAATGTGTTAGCCAATGGCTTTTCAATAAATACATGTTTGGAAAGCCGCAATGCTTTTACAGCACATTCGTAATGCGAAACAGTGGGGGTTACAATATCTACCACATCCACATCCTTCATCAGCTGTTCAATGGTTGAATAAGCCCTGATACCCATTTCCTGTGACACAGATGCTGTGGTGTCTTCATCAGGATCGTAAAAGCCGATCACCTCATAAGAAGGAATTTCTTTCAACAGGCGGAGGTGTATCTTACCGAGATGTCCGGCTCCCAAAACACCAATTTTCAGCATCATTAAAAATTTTGCGCAAATGTAGAGAAAATGGGGTTTGTGGTTGTTGGATTTTGTTTGACTTATATCCAGTAATTGTAATCCTGATGTGTGAACTTTCCGATTTAAAAAATAAAGTTCGAAAAGAGATTCAGGTTTCTGAGTCTGAATGCCAAGGAATTAATCTCAACTATGCTAACTTCTAAAATCCGTTCAATATTAATCAAGGAAAGTAACTGTAAATCTCTTTCCTGCTTGCAAATGCGGTCAACTAAACGGTATTATCAATTAAATAAAATCCTAAACGGTAATCACCAATTCTTATCCGAAAAGCATTTTCAGAACCCTTTATTTTCTTAACTGAAGTAACTTGTTGGAGAGATTTTGCATTTTCTAATCCATTAATCACTTTCTCTATCCGGTCAGCAAGTTTTCTGTCACGCAGGCGACTAAGTTCTTTATTAAAAGAGACGGTGGTTAATACAAGCATTTATTATCTGATCTTTCTCAATGTATCATACGCCTTTGAAACAGGCAATGCTACTTCATCTTTTCTGGATTCCATAATAGATAATAAAGCAATATCTTCTTTTTGAGTGTCAGATAAAAGTCTTGCTTTAAAATTCAGTTTTTTTGCCAACTCCAATAATAGCTTTGCTGAAGATGGGGTATCCACATTAATTACAACTGTTCTCATTCAGCAAAGTTAAAACATTGATGAACTATTTAAAAAATTCCAAACTTCCGGGGTTTTCAAAACCCCAGAGGTTTAATAAACCCAACAAATCAATCAATTAAAATTAAAAGATATACTTGCAAATGCAATTAGCTTTATTTCGATTTATTATTTTATGAAAAAAATACAACATACACTAGCAGCCAATAAGCAAGATCTTTTTATCAAAGAGCTTTTTCAACTCCGTAACCAGTTTGGTTCGGCTATTTCTGTTCAGAAAAAAACATTGCTCGAAAAAATAAATGTTGAACAGTTTAAAAGCAAACAAATGATAGAGTTGCTTTACGATACTTTACTTTTCCTCTTAGCTTATCCTGACAATAAAACCATCTACACGCTTGCAGAGGAAAAATTAACGATGCTTGAAAATTATGTGCAGGCAAATGAAACTATTCAAACCAAACTTTATAACACAGGAGTGACAGGCAGTGTCATTTGTTCCCAATTCAGTTTTGAGATTGTAAAATGGTTGCGAAAAAGATTTAACAGTGATGTATATTTAGATTCCATTGCTGCACCTGACTCGCAAATAACTTATATTATTTCTGCCGTGATGCCACAGGTTGAATCGGAAATATTGCAGGATGAAAACAGCACCTGGAAAGAATGGCTGAAGCAATGTACTACTGAAAGAGAAGATTTGCTGGATACGTTGTTAAATTTATTTGATCAATCCGACATACGACCTGAAGTAAAAGATGAATTGTGGAATGCATTAGGTATTTATGTTACCGTTCGTTTGGCAGAGCATACGCGGTTGCCCGATCATTTAATAGCAAGGTATTATCATAAAGCGCTGATAAAAAAAGGAACCATTGATGAACAGGACGATGAAAAACCGGTTCAGATAAAACTTTCGACATCAGAAGCGGAAAAAATAATTGAGTGTGGCAGAATGATACTTGTCAGGCATTCAAGAGAATTTGATCCGATAAGTTTTTCAGAACTTTCTTTCGTTTCCTATTACCACTTGCATCGTGGTATTTCCATTGCACTGCTTGGCATGCGTCCTGAAAGAAGACATCCTATTGACAGCTACATGGGATATATTGTTTTTAAAAATGGATTGCCATTGTCTTATGGTGGCTCCTGGATATTATTTGACAGTGCACGCATTGCTTTAAATATTTTTCCTTCTTACCGGGGTGGAGAATCAGCATATACATTTGAACAGATATTAAAACTGCACAAACACGTTTATCGTTTAAACAGATTTAGTGTTGACCCTTACCAGATAGGAAAGCATAATAGCGATGGGATAAATTCAGGTTCATTCTGGATCTATTATAAATTTGGATTTCGTCCCATGCGTGAAGAGCTTAAACAACTTGCAGCATCAGAACATGAGGTGTTAAAAACAAAGAAAAATTACAGGAGCCCTGCATCGGTTTTGAAAAAACTAGCTAACGGAAGATTAGAGTTGATCATAAACAAAAATTCAGCGGTTCGATTTGATGCCACGGATTCAAGTATCGCATACTGGAAGATTGTGAAATTAAAATATGGAGGCAACAGAAAAATCGCTGAAAAAGAATCGTATGACGAGATATTGAAATTTTTGAAATTACCTGAAATAATAAATGATGTAACCCTGCAATATGTAATAAAGAACTGGTGTGTTCTGTTAATGGCAGACTCTGCAAAATTCCATTCCGATAAATCATTAGCAGTAACATTGAAGAAGTTATTTCTTTTAAAAGCACAGTACAATGAAGAAGAATATATTAATCTCTTACAAAATAATATGCAACTAAGTGAATTGATTAATGCAACTTTGAATATTAATTTTACACAGGTTAAAAATTCTCTCCACTAACTAATAATTAATAAAAAAATATTATCATGAAAAATCAAACACTTGAAATTAAAACCAGGATTCAAATTTTAAAACCTCCTCATGAGGTATTTGAAGCTATTGTTGATCCCACAAAAATGACGAACTATTTCATCTCAAAAAGCAGCGGACGGATGGAAGAAGGTAAGACATTAATCTGGCAATTTCCTGAGTTTGATATGGAGTGTCCCGTTCGTGTGGGTAAAATTGAAAAGGATAAATACATCTCTTATTACTGGACAATGGACGATATTGAACTGTTAATAGAAATGACACTTGCAGAAACCGGAAACAGCGCCACTCTTATAACCGTTACCGAAAAAAGCAGAGACAATGATGAAGCTGGCATCAAATGGTTAAAAGGTAACACGGAGGGATGGGCAAACTTTCTTGCATGCATTAAAGCCTATCTCGAATACGGAATCAATTTAAGAAAAGGTGGATATGATTTTATGAAAAAAGATTCAGTGAAATAAACAATCAAAGCAATTAAACCTTTATCGCAATCTCTTTGAAATAACAAGTCGTCCTGAGTTTCATCACGCCAAGTAAAGAATTTTTACGTGTGATTTTATAAGTTCTTCCATCCATTTCATACTCATGTGCATGCGATGGCAATCCATGAAAAACAATTTTATAGAATTTGTAACTCGGTTCAAAATTGCCAGATGTTGTTTGAAATATTTTTAACACATTTCTTCTGTATTGCACCACAAATTTTTTCACATTGAATTGTCCATTGCGATAGCCATAATAATCACCGGCATCTTCATAGATATAACTCACCTGCACTGATTTTGTAAAATAAACATGCAGTGTTAATTCTTCTACTTCAAACTCACCCACATATTGCATCTTAGGATAATTCGGTATCACACTTCCTTCCTTCACAAACAAAGGCAGTTTATCCAATGGAGCGTTTGCAACAATTTCCTTTCCTCCGGTTTCATGTTCATCATTCCAGAAATTATACCATTTGCCTTTTGGCAGATAAACCAAACGTGTTTCGGCTCCAGGTAAACTCACAGGACACACCATTATTTTATCTCCAAACATAAACTGGTCAGTGTGGTTTAACGCCTCTTCATCTGATTGATCTTCCATCACGAAAGGGCGAATCATTGGCGTTCCATACATGGAGTGTTGCCAGAATGTAGTGTAGATATAAGGCAATAACTGGTAACGCAGTAAAATATATTTCTTTGCAATGAACTCGAACTTGGGACCAAATGCCCACGGCTCATGCGGCTCCGCTCCTGCATCATTACCTGCATAATGTGTTCTGCAAAAAGGATGAAACACTCCTACCTGTAACCAACGCACATATAACTCACCATCAGGATTTCCAATGAAACCGCCAATGTCAGAACCGGCAAAAGAAATTCCGCTCATGTTTAAACGTTGAACCTGCATATTTGCAATCCATAAATGTTCCCATGTAGCAAGGTTATCTCCCGTCCACACGCTTGAATAACGTTGCGTACCTGAATAACATGACCGGGTAATAACAAAAGGGCGATTAGGATACGAGAACTTCTTAACTCCTTCATACGTTGCACGCGCCATTTGCATTCCATATACATTATGCGCCTTGCGATGACTGCACGGATCCCCATCAAAATCATGGCGTACATCTTCAGGAAAAGTTCCTATTTCAAACACAGCAGGCTCATTCATATCATTCCACACACCTTTCACACCCTGACGAATCATTTCTTCAAACAAGCCACTCCACCACCTGCGTACATCAGCATTGGTATAGTCAGGAAAATTGCAGGTTCCGGGCCACACATCGCCTTCCATGTATTCGCCATCAGCCCGCTTGCAGAAAAAATCATTCTTCACCCCTTCCTGGTAAACCCAGTAATCAGGATCCACTTTAATTCCCGGATCAATGATCACCACAGTTTTAAATCCTTTCTCTTTTAAATCACCTAAGAGCTTGGCAGGTTTTTGAAATCCTTTCTTATTCCAGGTGAAACAACGAAAGCCTTCCATGTAATCAATGTCAAGATAAATGACATCACAAGGTATTTTACGTTCGCGGAATTCATTGGCGATTTCACGCACCTGTTTTTCAGGAGCATAACTCCATTTGCACTGGTGGTATCCTAAAGCCCACATAGGCGGCAGTTCAGGAGTTCCTGTAAGCCATGAATATTGTTCCGAAACGCTTAGCATCTCCGGACCATATATAAAAT
>JANLUX010000437.1:0-8099 GCA_031363705.1 Bacteroidota bacterium | reverse complement strand
AAGGGAAATGGTAAAAGCCAGACGCTATTTTACATTCGGGGTAATCTCCATGGCTACCGGGGGAATCCTTATTCTTTTCAGCTCAAAATTAAGTCAGCTTAATGCCGAACCCAAACATATCCGACTGGGTGGAGCAGGGTTAAGCTTTATCGGATTGGGCGCTATGGTTCAAAGTAGTTTTCATAGTAAAAGAGCCAGGAAAATAAAGGATTATTAACCGGGCTTGCTGATAACGGATAAAAAATATTACCATCTTCCTTCACTTTTCGGTACCGATATCCTGTTATTCTGCCGATGGGGAGTTACATTAACATTAATATGGGCATGGGTATTAACTATACCGGTTTCTGCAGGATTGGCTGCACTTGTTTTTAATATATTAAACCGTTTGATGTAATTTTATTTGCTAGATGAAGATGAATTTGATTTTAATAAAATGAATTTCATTTTTTTTAAATTTTTTTTCACTTAAAAAAAATAAAGATCAGTTAGTTTTTATTTTTGCGCTCCTTTTACAAACCAGAGAAGTTGAAGTATGAGCAGATTAATTTCCATAATAAGTTTGGTTTTTTTACTTAATAATGTAAATGCCCAAACAATTACCAAAGACAGTTTATTAAATAAAGTAATTGCACACACCACCATTGGCGGATATGGTGATGCATCTTATCAACGTAATTTTAATAATCAAACAGCTACATTAAATCTAAATCGCTTTGTTTTATTCGTTGGTCATCAGTTCAATTCAAAAATTTCTGTTTTTACAGAATTAGAAGTGGAAGATGCCAAAGTGGAAGGCGGTGACGAAGGAGGTGAAGTGGCACTTGAACAGGCTTATCTGCAATTTCAGTTAAACAAAACTCATTACCTTATTGCAGGTTTGTTTATACCACGGATAGGCATACTTAACGAAGATCATTTACCTACTTCATATAATGGTGTTGAAAGAAACAGGATTGAAAGGCTTATCGTTCCATCAACCTGGAGAGAAATAGGAGTGGGGTTATATGGAAAATTAATGCGACTTCCTCTCAATTACAGCATTGCATTAACAAATGGATTAAACGCTGCATCATTTGAACATGGTAATGGAATTCGCGCAGGACGCTATGAAGGACGTGATGCCAGCGCAAATAACCTCGCATTGACAGGAGCACTACAGTTTAACCCGGGCAATTTGCGTTTCCAGGTATCAGGTTATTATGGTGGGTCTGTAGGGCTTTCTAAAAAGGAAGCTGATAAAATTCAATTGGAATCAGGAACATTTGGCACTCCTGTAGTAATAGGTGAGGCACATGTTATTTATGAATATAAAGGATTTAATTTACGTGTGCTGGGCACCGCATTATCAATAGCTGATGCTGATAAAATTAATGCAGCTTACGGAAAGAATGTAACTGAGCAGGCAATAGGGGGTTATGCAGAAATAGGTTATAATATACTTCAATCCTTCAAAAGAAAAAATCTGCAACAAAAATTAATCCTGTTTGGCCGTTATGAATATCTGGATATGAATGCAAAGGTTCCCGGTAACAGTGTAAAAGATAAAACGCTGAACCAGCAGCATATTGTAGCTGGATTAAATTATCTTCCGATTAATAACGTAACTTTAAAAGCTGATGTAAGATTTGTTACAACCGGTGAGCCGGAGCAATTATTAATTGTTGATCCTGATAATGTATATCAAAACAATAATACTTTTTTAAATTTAGGAATCGGATTTTCTTTTTAGGTGGAACGTAAAGAATTTATTAAGACATCTTGTTCTTTTTGCATGTTAGTAGGTTCAGGAGTTTTTATCAGCTTGCTTTCGTCATGCGCTTCGTTGCCTGTTTATAAAACATCAATCATTGAAAATAAAATAAAAATTCCTGTTGCATTGTTTACAGAAAATAAATTGCAGATTTTAAAAGTTCAAAATTCATTGTACGATATTGCTGTGAGAAAAGAGAGAGAAACAAAATTTATTGCCTTGCAACTCAGATGCACCCATGCTGATAATGCATTATCAGCAACAGGCAAAGGATTTATCTGTAACCTGCATGGCAGCACTTTCAGCAGCGATGGAAATGTTACCAAAGGACCGGCTGAATTTGATTTAAAAAAATACCGCGTGGAATTAGCCGGTAATGAGGTTTTGGTTTTTATTGATTAATATTAGCAACATGCGTTATCGCTTTTTCATCTTGTGTATTCTTTGTTGCATATTAAGTTGCAGGCAGGCACCATCTCATTCAGTGGAAGCTGTGGTAACTGAAACCTCTGATACGGTTGCCCCTTCTGCAAAAGATAATTTTGAAACCGGAAAAATAATTGATCACGTTATTAACAACATTAATTCAACTCAAAGCTTTGCACTTTATCTCCCAAAAAATTATTCTGCAACTTCCACTTATCCTGTTGTTTACTTTTTTGATTCACACGGCAGTGGAATATTACCTTTGTATAAATATTCTTCGTTAGCTGATGAGTTTAATTTTATTCTGATTGGTTCCAATGATTCAAAAAACGGAATGCAGCCGGATGCATTAATCAACATTGCAAATAATTTAATGCAGGATGCACAAAATCGTTTTTCAATTGATAGTTCAAGAAAATATGTTGCAGGTTTTTCAGGAGGGGCAAGAGTAGCAGGATTGGTGGCAATGCAAACTCCGCAAATTGCAGGAGTGATTGCGTGTTCGGCAGCTATCAACTCCAAGAGTGAGAATAATATTCCGTTTGCGCTGGTGGGCATTGCAGGCAAAGAAGATTTTAATATGACAGAATTAGTGGCATTGAATAAAGCTTTAGATAAAACTCCGGTTCCTCACCAGTTACTATTGTTTAATGGAAAACATGAGTGGTGTCCTTTGTCAACAATGAATGATGCTTTTTTATTTTTAGAAACAGAAGCCATGCGCAATAAAACTGTTTCAGTTAACAACAGATTGCTCACCAATTTTAAAACTACTGAAGAGAAGAAAGTACTAAAATTCCGCGATGCCAATCAGCTTATACAAGCAGCTCAGACTTATGAAAAGCTTATTCATTATTTAAATGGATTACAGGATACAAAGCCCTATGAAAAAATACTGCAAACACTTCAGCAAAATAAAAATTACCAGAACGAACGCTTAAAAGAAGATCAGTTAACAGCACAGGAAAACCAGTTGAGAGAGCATTATTTTAAATCTTTTGGTAAAGCAATCCCCTGGTGGCAAAAGGAGGTGAGTAAGATTAATGATGAGATAATCCGTCAGGGAAACAGTGACGCTGCCTTTATGTTAAAACGCATGTTAGGTTCACTTAGCCTGGCAAGTTATATGGAAGCAAATGCTGCAATAAATGCAAATCAATTAGATAAAGCAGATTATATATTACAGATTTATCGTCTTGTGGATCCTGCCAATAGCGAGGCATGGTATTTAAGTGCAGAAGTGCATGCAAAACAGGGAAATGAAGCTGCTACCATTAATGAATTACAAAATGCAATTGATAACGGCTTTAAAGAACGTGACAGGATGGTAAATGATCCTGCATTTGCTACCATCGCAAACAAGCCCGGCTTTATCAGTCTGCTTAATAAAATTAAAATTAAAATTTAAATAACAGATAATAAGATTTATACTAATTGTAGTGCTATTCAATTATTATTCACAAATAAAACAACACATCAAACTTTAAACTCCCAATGATCCCATTTATAAGACAGCGTTATAACGCAGCATTCACCAAGGAAAAATACCAGGCATTTATTAACGATATGAACAACACGTTTCATTACGATATTGAATTTCGTATTTCTGAAACACCTGTTTTTGTGGATAAATATTTCAAATACCAGCTGATGGAAGCGGCAGATGAAATTGTAGATTTCATACTTCAAAGTGATTTTAAGAAAATTACAGAAGCAGCAATCCCTGACCAGTGCCGTGTGCCCAATGAAGATGACCATACACAATTGCTGGCACTTGATTTTGCTATCTGTGATGACGGCACAGGCGGATTAATTCCGCAGCTGATAGAAATGCAGGGCTTTGCTTCACTCTATTGTTATCAGCAATGGCTTTCAGAGATGTATAAAAAACATTTTATACTACCTGCAGGATTTGATAATAAGTTTAATGGTTACACGCACCAGAGCTATATAGAGCGGTTGAAAAAAGTGATTGTTGGCAAACATAAAAAGGAAAATGTGGTGCTACTTGAGTTAGAGCCATGGAAACAAAAAACGCAGATTGATTTTTACTGTTCGCAGAAATATCTGGGCATACCCGTGGTTGACATTAAAGATGTGAAACGCGAAGGCAGGCAATTATTTTATCTCAATGATGGAGTTAAAACTCCCATTCACCGGATCTATAACCGCGTGATTTTTGATGAGCTGCTGCAACGAAAAGATCTGAAGCTGCAGTTTAACATGACGGAAGAAGTGGATGTGGAATGGGTGGCGCATCCTAACTGGTTTTTCCGCATCAGCAAATACACCATGCCTTTTATTAAAAGCAAGTATGTGCCTGAAACATTATTTGTGAAAGACTTAAAAGCCATCCCGGCAGATTTGGAAAACTGGGTGTTGAAACCACTGTTTTCTTTTTCAGGACAAGGAATTGTGTTTGACGTTACCAAAAAAGATTTTGATGCAATCACTGATCCGTCTAATTATATATTACAACGTAAAGTAAATTATGCAGGTGCTGTTAAATCACCAACAGGACCTGTTAAATGTGAAATCCGTTTGTTGTATTTGTGGAAAGAAAATGAATCCAAACCTGAGCTCACAATCAATCTTGGCAGAATGAGCAAAGGCAAAATGATTGGTGTGCGTTATAACGAGAATATGGATTGGGTAGGAGCAACCTGTTTTTTCCTGGAGCAATAGTGCTATGGCATAAGCAGAAAATTATTGGTAATAATGATTTCTTGCTTCTGTAATTTACTTACTTGCTTTTAATAAAATCCCCAGGTGGATATCATCTTTTACCAGGTCATCCGGCTGACCGGGATAAACAATATCCCATTGCTTGCGGTTAATATTAAATTTTGCAGTTGCTTCCACTGAATTTTCATTAAAGGTTATTCCTGCAGGAAACTCAATATTTTTCGTAATTCCCTTCATGGTTAGGTTTCCGCTTACAGTATGCGTTGGGTTATTTACTTTGTATTTACTGATGCTTTCCTGACGGAGATCGTCCTGCTCATTAATAACACCGCTAAAAGTTTTAACTCCGGTAATAGTAAAAGTTGCTTCTGGAAATTTTTCCACATCAAAAAAATCAGCTGATCTAAGATGCCCTGTGAGTTTTTTATTCATTTCCTCTTTTAAGTCTTTAGGTCCGGTGGCAACTATGGTTGACATATCCATTATAAAATTTCCGCCTGTGATGGCGTTATTATCAACAATCAATTCACCACTTTTAATTTTAACCGTACCGGAATGATAGCCGCTCACCTTGGTACCTATCCATTCAATAGTGCTTGTCTCCGTATCTACTTTGTATGATTGGTGCCCGTCATTATTTTCATTTACTTCTTTTGCTTCTGTAGTAGTTGCATTATCACTTTTAGGTGCTGAGCATGAAACAATGAAAACAATCATAATTGATAGAATGCCAGGTAGATAATTCAGATTTTTCATTTTAGTAGTATTTTTTAATAAACTGTCTATAAGTTCATGCCAGCAGCACTATTTGAAGGTCAACGGAAATTTTCATTATTTTTTTTTATCCTTTACAGTGAACACTCTACACATTATGTGAACAAGTAATGAGTGATAATCATTGGATAACCGTTCGGAATAATATTTTTGTGTAATACTTAAAACACATAAAAACATGATCAAACAATTACTCACAGCTATGGCAATCAGTTTGCCTTGTATTGCAATTTCGCAAGTGAGCCTTAATGCAACCATGGCTCCTCCGGTTAACAGTATGTTTATTTACTATGATGCCAATGTACCATCACCGCCCTTTACATTCGGTACTTCAGGAACTTCAAACCTGTGGGACTTCAGCAGCCTTACACCCGTTATGGGTGCTGATGACACCACTTATGTGGCAGAACCTTCATCAGTGCCTGGTGGTGCATCTTTCCCTTCGGCTACACACTGTACTTTTGAAGATGGACAACCCTCTTATACCATGATGCAGATTAATTCATCCGGTGTTACCTTTTTAGGAAGTGTATCTGATCTGTCAGGATCAGGAAATTATATGCCATTGATAGCAGTTCCACCTTTACAGGCAATGTCATTTCCATATGTTTATGGAAGCAGCGTGAGCGGTTCAACTTATTTCGAGGTGATGGCAAGTGGTGCTTCAATTGGGCAGCCAAACCTTGACTCAGTGCATTATAAAAGCACCATCAGCGGCCAGCGGAATGTAATTGCATCGGGTGATATGATACTTCCCATGGGTACCTTGCCGGCTATCCTTGAGCGCAGCATTGATTCCACTATTGATACCCTGTGGGTAAAAGGTGCGCAAACGGGTAATCAGTGGGTGATCTCACCGGGTTTTCCGCAAACTTCTACTGATTCTGCTTTTTACTGGTACACCAATCAATCGCTGCTGGCATACGCACATGCATTGTATGATAACACAGGTTTGCATGATGTAAATTATTTTAAAAACAGAGTTACAGGTGTTAAAGAAATAAATACCCAGGCAGGCTTTGCTTATCCAAACCCGGTAAATAATATTTTGTATATATCATTGCCAGTCAATACTCCGGCTTCTTATGATATCAGAATTATGAATGCACAGGGGCAGGAGGTGATGAAAGGAAAGACTTCAGTTAACCAGCTTAATGTATCGTTATTGCAACCCGGTATTTATCATCTTGAATTATGGGCTACTAACGGAAACAAAAGCGTTATAAAATTTGTTAAGAATTAATTAATCATTTCATTCAGAAAAAAATCCCGTTTGTATTTATACAAGCGGGATTTTTTTATGTGGTTGCAGTGAGCAGTGAAGGCAGTTTGAATGAATATGAACAAATGGAAGTTGGAGAAGTATGTCTTATTGCTGTGCCAGATGCCCCACCCATAACATACCACTGATATTCTCTGCTTCGCATTAAGAAATAAACAAAGTGCTTTTCAATCTCTTTTTTGAATTCAACTTTTCCTACTCGTTGATTATGCAGATATACTTTGTCTTGAAAACTTTCAGGTATGAGAGCAGAATAACCCAAGGTATCGCCATCGACACTTAAATCTGTCATCGTTACAGCTAAATCACCTGCTTGAAAAATATATTCTTTAGGAAAATCTTCATTCGTATAATATTTGAACTTATCAAACTTAAAACCACCACCAATTTTGAAATTGCCAGGTGTAACCAAAATCAGTTTGGTTGGCTCTTCTGAAATTGAATTTCCTTTAAAGGCATAGCCATGTTTCACTGAAATGAATTCTCCGTGCCAACATAAAAGTATTTTGTGATTTTACTTTTGTTGTCTTTGGAGCGCACGCTGCCAAGCATGACGCATAACGAAGAAGGGATTAAAGAAGTTTTAAAAAGAAGGGATTAGATGCACCACTGTTCGTATTACCACAACTGCCAATTAGAAGCACCACTGTTTGATTACCGAACAAAGCCCTTCTTTTTAAAATTTCTTTTAATCTTACTGTTATGCGCATACCAAGCTGTTCATTAGAATTCCTGTCTTTCAAAGTTAGCATAAAAGTTTGTTCAAGGCGATGTCGTCTGTATGAGTTTGCATTGTCGTCTATTTTATGTTTTGTCCAAACTGAATTGTCATCGTAATAATAAATGCAATATCCAAAATGATTAAGCTTGATGCGATTTTATAAATGTAACGATAAATTTTTACAGTGCTTAACTGTTCTAAAAAATAGCCGTTATTATAGAGCAAAGGTTCATTGTTTTTTTTCGGTATGGAATAAAATAAATGAGTGAAAATTGACAATCGTAAATAATCTAAACCTTGTGGATTATAAAATTTATCAAACTTTAAAACTTCTTCTCTCGGATTTCCTAACGCTTTTATGTCTTTAATAATAAGGTCTAACTTTTTAACTGAACCTGTGTAATAGTGCAAACTGAACATAAATAAAATAATAATCAACACACCTCCCAATATAAAAT
>JANLUX010000101.1:0-5303 GCA_031363705.1 Bacteroidota bacterium | reverse complement strand
TATCTGCGTCAAAAAATTGGTGATATTTAAAGTCGGCAGTAATAAAAGCCTGGGCTCCTGCCATAATTGCCTGGGACAATAAAAAGTTTCCTGAACCACCACACACCGCTACGGTTTTGATATTACCGGGTAGTAAAGCTGTGTGACGGATGCATTGCGTTTTCATAGCGGATTTAACATGCGAAAGAAAGTCACCAGGCTTTTTAGGTTGAGCCAATTCTCCGATCATGCCTGAACCGATATGCTGGTAACTGTTTTCAAGCGGATAAATGTCATAAGCAATCTCCTCATAAGTATGGGATTTACGGAGGGCTGATAAAAGTGCTTTTTCACGAATCATCTCATAAATAACTTCAATACGGGTTTCGGGTTCGTTTTGCCGTTTTCCTTTCTCTCCAATGGTGGGTTTGCTTTTATCGTTTCCACGGAAAGTGCCTATGCCTTCGGTGTTAAAACTGCATTCATCATAATTACCAATACTGCCTGCACCTGCTTCAAAAAGTGCATCACGGATTTCATCAATATTGTTATGAGGGGCAAAGGTTACCAGCTTGCGGAGTTTGCCATTTACCGGAGCTAAAATTTTAAGATTGGTTAAGCCCAGCTTTTCAGCGATTTTATGGTTCACCCCTTTATATACATTGTCGAGATTAGTATGAGCAGCATAAATGGCAATATCGTTTTTAATTGCTTTTATGATTGTTCGTTCCACATAATTTTTGCCATTCAGTTTTTTGATGCCATTGAATACGATGGGATGATGAGCAATGATAAGGTTACAGTTTTTCCGGATGGCTTCATCAATAACCGCTTCGGTGCTGTCAAGGCAAATAAGCGCTCCGGTAATTTCCATTTCACCATTGCCGGTAATGAGCCCTGCATTATCATAACTTTCCTGGTAGGATGGAGGAGCAAATTGCTCTATGGTTTCGATGATTTGTTTTAATTGCATAATTGAAAATTAAATATTTCGTTCAAAAAGAATTACATATTACCAGCAGGATTAAGTAAAGCGCTAAAAATAATATTTGTGTCAACGATTATTTTAATCACGGTTTATGAAATAATTATTTTAGGAAAACTTATTTCATCAGGTTGGCACCGTTCTTTTTCCACCAGTTTTTTTTCGCCTGCTTAGCTAATTTATCTATTGTTTTCTGTGGCACTTTGATTTTGGATGTTAGTTCTTTATATCGCAACTTGTCAACCAACTCCTGAATGCCATCAATATTCACACTTGAGGGAACACGTATGATTATTTCAGTATCTGTTCTTTCTATCAGCATTAGCTTTTAAATGTTTTTCAAATATACGAAAAATGAAAACCTGTTTTTTAAGATACTTTTGCGAGTGATGTCGCCAAGGATTTTATTACTGCCATTTTCACTTTTGTATGGTTTGATAATCCGGTTGCGTAATTTACTTTTTGATGCCGGAATACTTTCATCAAAATCATTTTCATTCCCTGTAATTGTAGTAGGAAACCTTAGTACCGGTGGAACAGGCAAAACTCCTCATGTTATTTATCTCGTTAATCTGTTGAAAGAGCAATTTAAAGTTGCAACACTGAGTCGTGGATATGGAAGAAAGACAAAAGGTTTTTTAATGGCTGATGAAAATGCTACTGCATTGGATGTGGGTGACGAACCGATGCTTTATTATCAGCGTTTTGCAAAATCAGTTATTGTTGGAGTAGGGGGGAGAAGCGAGTAGAAGCCATTGAAAAAATAAAAACTCAACAACCACAAACAGAGGTTGTCATTTTAGATGATGCATTTCAACACCGTTATGTAAAGGGTGGATTAAATATTTTACTTACTGCATTTGATCATCCTTATTTCAATGATTATTTATTGCCCGCAGGTAATTTGCGTGAACCACGAAACGGAATGAAACGTGCTGATATAATTATTGTAACCAAATGCCCTGATGATTTAAGCAACGTTGTTCAAAAGACTTATGTTGATAAAATAAATCCGCTGCCGCATCAGCAAATATTTTTTTCAGGAGTGAAATATGGAAATCCTATTGCTATTAATGATCATTCCCTGATTGCAATTAATTCATTAAAGGAATATGATGTGCTATTGGTGACAGGTATTGCAAATCCGGAACCGATGTGCAATTTTTTAATAAGTGTTTGCAACAATGTTTCAACATTACCTTTTGCCGACCATCATCCGTTTACACTAAATGATATTGCTTTAATAGGGCGAAATTTTAATACTATTGCATCCGGAAAAAAAATTATAATCACTACAGAGAAAGATGCCATGCGCCTTGGTGACGCTGCACTGTTATCATACATAAATAAATTACCATTCTATTATTTACCCATAGAAGTTTACTTCATTAACAAACAAAGTGAGTTTGATCAAAATATTTTAAAATATGTTACAAAAAATTAACGACACTGCTGCCTTTATTCAACAACGAACTAATTTTAAAGCTGAAGCAGGTATTGTGCTTGGCAGTGGTTTAGGAGGATTGGTTAATGAATTACAGGTTGAACATTCTCTGTCCTATGATGAAATACCTTATTTCCCTGTGAGTACCGTTCTCGGTCATGGCAGCAAAATGCTTTTCGGAACCCTGAACGGAGTTAAAGTAATTGTGATGCAAGGACGTTTTCATTTTTATGAGGGTTACAGCATGCAGGATGTTACATTTCCCATCCGTGTTTTAAAAATGCTGGGCATACAGCGTTTGTATCTCAGCAATGCAAGTGGCGGAGTAAATCCGAATTTCAAGGTGGGTGATCTGATGATCATTGACGACCACATTAACCTGATGGGAAATAATCCTCTTATCGGAAAAAACATTGATGAGTTAGGTCCGCGTTTTCCTGACATGGGTGCACCGTATGATAAAGGGATGATTGCAAAAGCAGCTGCCATTGCAAAAGAAAAAGGTTTTCGTTGTCACATAGGAGTGTATGCTGCTGTTACAGGTCCTGTTTTTGAAACACGTGCCGAATATAAATACATCAAAACGATAGGTGCTGATTGCGTTGGCATGAGTACCGTGCCTGAAAATATTGTAGCACGTCACATGAATCTGCCGGTGTTTGCTATTTCTATTATTACAGATATGGGTGGTTCTGATGATCCGGAGGTGATTACACACGAAGAAGTTTTGAAAGTTGCCAATGCAGCAGAGCAGAAAATGACTGCACTGATAAAAGAGTTAATCGTGTACAAACTGTAAAAGTTTAATCTATACTTATAACATATTTCTTTATTCGTTTTATCTTTGAAATAAATAACATCAAATGAAAATAATTTACCCTTTAGCACTTGCAATGTTGCTTGGTATTAATATTACAAAAGCACAAACATACCAGTCACAAAATATCAGCATGCTTTCCAATTGGTTTGACCCGGCAGTAGTTGCTGAACCTTCAGCTTATGGAATTAAATACAATGGTATATGGGCGTGGGTTGACTCATCGGGAAATGAATACGCAATTATTGGATCTACTGCAGGAACATATTTTATTGACATCACTAATCCTGTTTCACCAGTTGTAAAAGATTATGTTGCCGGCAGAAGAGACCAATGCATCTGGCGTGAAATTAAAACTTATCAGAATTATTGTTACCTGGTGAGTGATGATGGTGCACCCAATAGTTTACAGATTGTTGATATGAGTTACTTGCCTGACTCAGTACATGTGGTGTATGACAGCAACTCTTTGTTTGAAAGATCGCATACTATATGGATTGATGGCAATAAACTTTATGGCGGTTACGTAAACGGAGGAAGTGTGGGGCATTCAGCAATGGCTGTGTTTGATATTAGTAATCCTACCTCACCTGTTTTATTACGAAAAATTGAAGATGATTATCCGGGCATATTTGCTTATGCACATGATATGTACGTACGTAACGATACAGTGTTTGCATCAGCAGGATATGATGGATTTTTCATTTTTAAATTAAATGCTTCCAATCAATTTCAATTGCTGGGTTCGTTAACCAATTATTTTAATCAGGGTTATAATCACAGCAGTGCATTGTCTGATGATGGAAATACAATTATTTTTTGTGAAGAGTTACCCAACGGTCAACCCGTCCGTTCTGTTGATGTAAGTGATTTCTCGAATATTACCATTCTGACTTCATTTGAAAGTCATCCAGATGCCACTCCGCACAATCCATTTATCAAAGGAAATCTTTTATTTCTGGCATATTACCAGGATGGCTTGCAGGTATATGATATAAGTAATCCTTCTTCGCCAATCAGGGTGGGTTATTTTGATACTCATTGGCAAAATGATTCATTGGGTAATTATCCGTATCCTTATGATGAAGGGGCATGGGGAGCTTACCCGTGGCTGCCCAGTGGAAATGTTATTGTTTCTGACATGCAGAACGGTTTATATGTGTTAGATGTTTCGGTGATCACTTCCATTAAACAAAATGATGTATCTGCTCAAATTTATCTTTATCCCAATCCAGCCAACCATGATCAGTTAAACATACTGTTACCGGTTTCATTTCATGGTGCTCAATACGAAATATTAAATGCAAACGGTCAGCTGATACAGAAAGATTTTTTATCAAATTCACAAATTAATATTCATCAGCTTAATTCCGGCATCTATACATTGCGGTTAATTGGAGATAATTCCATTGCAGTTCGAAAATTTGTTAGGACTAAATAAGCTTTCGTGAATTTATTTTGTTGTCGCGATACATTCTTAACATTTGTTCCCGATACATCGGGATCGTTAATTAGTAACTTATGAAACTTGATATCCTCGCTTTTGGCGCTCATCCTGATGATGTAGAATTATGTTGTGGAGGCACATTGCTCAAACATATAGCAGCAGGTCATTCAGTTGGCATCATTGATATGACAAGAGGTGAATTAGGGACACGAGGTACTGCAGAAACGCGTGACAGGGAGGCAGCGGAAAGTGCTAAAGTATTAGGTGTTGCTTTCCGCAATAATCTGGGCTTTCGCGATGGTTTTTTTGCAAATGATGAACAGCATCAATTGGAAGTGATACGACATATCCGTTTGCATCAGCCTGAAATAGTTTTGTGCAATGCCGTTAACGACCGCCATACTGACCATGGAATGGGTGCAGCACTCATTTCGAAATCCTGTTTTTTATCAGGGCTGAGAAAAATAGAAACACAATATCAGGGCGCATATAACGATCCTGAATGTAATGATACACCGCACGTGGTCGCCATGCTGACTGGGGTTGATTATTTAATTGTGTTTCTATTTTTCTCAATCCTGATAAAAAACAGGATTTTGAAATGAGCGCTGCCCCCATTCCATGGTCAGTG
>JANLUX010000418.1:0-12183 GCA_031363705.1 Bacteroidota bacterium | reverse complement strand
CCTTCAATATAAAATCCATCAGGATATGGATTAAGTGAATAGGAATTACTCCATGTTGCACCTCCATTAAAAGATGCGATAAGAAATATATGTTTATGACCTTCCTGCCATACTGTAGTATCTGCTCTTTCATCTAATGCACAATAAGCAATATAAATATTATTACTTGCATCAATGCCTATAGATGGTTGCCCGATTAAACCCACATTATATATACCTAAACCGGGATCAGTGGTATCAGCAGGATTGGTTGGGATATCAATCATTCCATTTCCGTTAAAGTCTTCTGCCGAAGCAATAATTATGGGAGCAGTCATTCCTTCATGCCAATAATAAAGTCCGTTATTGTCTATTGGATAAAAACTTTCATTGGAAGCGCCTGAATCTTCAGAGGTAAACATTTGACCAAATGAAACATGGCATATATTGTTGTTATCAATAGTAACTGTAACATCGCCAGAATTACTTTCAATTATTTCACCTATTCCATCACCTGTTGTATCAGTGTTCATAGTGGTTGGATCGTAAGGTTGTCCCAATGGAAATGGAAGTATGACTGTTCTTGTCCAGGTTGCACCATTATCCAGCGATTTAAAAAGCACAACATCATTAGTAAATCCACCTGTTACTATGGCAACAACATCACCCCGTGCATCAATATGATATTCCTCTGCACCAATACCGTACATAAATGCAGCATCTGTTCCTGGAATCTGGATGTGATCATCAACCCATGTAATACCTCCATCAAGTGAACGGCTGTAAGTAAGTGGACCATTCTGGCCTAATACAGAAGTAGAGCCGTTTCCTTGCGAGTTTACAATTACATGCAAAGTATTTCCAGTAAAACCACCAACAGCCATTCGTGACCACCAATCTAATTGATTAGGGAATATATTAAAAGAGCCAATAGTAGAGGTATCCCACATTCCGACACCTTTGATTGCACGATGAGAACTCAATATACCATTATTTCCTTTGTGTGCACAAACAAATTCACCTCCAGTACTTGTATAGTCCAGATTGGTAAAACCTGTTCTGATAGGTTCAATCCTTGATGTAGGAAAAGGGCCCCAGCTTGTTCCATCAAAATAATTATATCCGGTACCCCTGTCAATGCTATTTGATCCTCCATCAGGTGTAAAATTCCAGACCGCTGAAAGTGTTCCATCACCATTATTACTGATACGCTTTGCTGTGCTTCGGTTACTCTGAAAATCAAATCGTGTATTACCAATTATAGCCTCAGTAAAGGAGGCAATCTTATGCATTTTTGTATCCAATGATGGCAGTACTATTTGTTTATAATTACGATAAGGAATATTGTGGTCAATTGATGTTAAAGCATGAGACACTTTTATAGGTTTTGATTTTATTGATGTTGGAAGACCTTTACAATCTTTTATCAATTTGGAGTTTTGTGAATAACCTGAAACGTTTATCACGATTGCTGTGAATAGGAGTAATGAATTTTTCATTTGCTGTTGGTTTTAAATTTATCACGTAAAATTACATTTGAGATAGGTATAATTAAATATACAGATTACTAATTGTTGATTTCAGGTAAAAAAAATAATATTAACATTAACTCTTTAAATAATTTCCTTTTTTTTATTCTAATGCATAATCACCAAATTTTTCTCTGAATTTTAAATATTGATTTCGCTGTCCGCCAATAAAATATTTTTCAGTGTATGAAGTTCCAAGTATTCCACCAGTTGCACCGAAAATCGCTCCAAGTATCCATGCATCCTGAGTCATTGCTTCTTGTTTTTGATTTGAATTGGGATTGTCTTCAATCGTTTTAGATCCTATAAAAATTCCCAGCGAAACGCCTGTAACAAGACCAAGAGCGAAACCCTTTCCAGGACTTCCTTTTCTTCGGAACTTTATTTTGTAAAGTTGTTCTGCAGCAGCTGAAAAGGTGAAATTTATTAATGATTGATTTCCATTCACCAATACCCATAATGAATCGCTATCACTTCTTAAAAATGTACCCTTTACAACCTTTCCTTGTACAGTGTAAACTTTCACTGTCCATTTTTTATGTCTTTGAAATATAGATGCATCAGCAGAATTTACATTAATAATCAAAATGAATAATAATGCTTTAATAATGTAATGCATGAAATTCTGATTACGGAATGTAAGTTTTATAAATCTCAATGGTCTTTTTTATTTTGTTGCAGAGTGAAACAACTAAAAAAACTGCTAAACAAACTCTTTCACACTCACCGCTCTTCTAATCTTTATGAGTTGCAACAATAAATCTTCAACTAAATCGAGATGCAGCATGTTGGCTCCGTCAGATAATGCTTCTTTTGGATTGGGATGTGTTTCTAAAAATATTCCATCAGCGCCAACTGCTATGGCGGCTTTTGCTATGGTTGCAATTAATTCAGGTTGTCCTCCGGTTACTCCGCTTGTTTGATTAGGTTGTTGTAAGCTGTGTGTAATATCCATCACAACAGGAACTTTATTTTTTTGCATCTCAGGTATGCTGCGATAGTCAACTATCAAATCCTGATAGCCAAGCATAGTTCCGCGTTCAGTAAGCATTACTTTTTCATTACCTGAATCACGTATTTTTTTTACTGCAAACTTCATTGCATCAGCAGAAAGAAATTGTCCTTTTTTAACATTTACAGTCTTACCTGTTTTTGCAGCAGCTACTAATAGATCAGTCTGACGGCAAAGGAATGCAGGTATTTGCAACACATCCACATACTCCGCAGCCATGGCAGCTTCGTTGCTTTCATGTATGTCAGTAATCAATGGCAAATGCAATTGATCGCCAACAGAACGAAGAATCCCTAATGCTTTGTCATCACCGGGTCCGGTATATGAATCTATTCTTGTTCGGTTTGCTTTGCGGTAAGAAGCTTTGAAAATAAAAGGAATGTTTAAGCGGTTAGTGATTTGTTGCAGGCGATGTGCAATCTGGTAAGTTATTTCCTGCGATTCAACAACGCAGGGTCCTGCGATTAAAAAGAAATTTCCGCTGTCAGTATGTTTGAGATGTGGGATATGGGGTAACATATTGCAAAGGTAACTTAGTTTACTGTTTACAGTTTACGGTTAAAAAAATGCGTGCGTCAACAATTGTAAACCGTAAACTGTAAACCGTAAACCGTAAACGCTCCTTCACTCCACATATAAAACCAATCCTTTTAAATATTCTCCTTCAGGATGATAAATACTTACAGGATGATCAGCAGGTTGAGTGAGCTGATGTAAAATTTTCACCTGCCTTTTTGCCTGTGCTGCGGATTGAAAAATTATTTTGCGAAATAACTCACGATCTATTGCCTGTGAACACGAGAAGGTGAAAATAATTCCGCCTGAACTGATGCGTTTGATTGCTTCTGTATTTAAGTTGCGATAACCAACCATTGCATTTTTTACAGCACTTAAATGTTTGGCGAAAGCCGGAGGATCGAGCACGATGACATCATAAACAATTTCCTGGTGTTTGATAAAATCAAAAACATCTTTCGTAAAACTGGTATGCTTGTCAGTGTTAAAATTCAGCGCCACATTTTCATCCGTTAGTTCCATTGCTTTTTTTGAGCTGTCAACTGAATGAACTAATTCCGCATCACCACTCAAAGCATAAACAGAAAAGCCACCTGTGTAACAAAACGCATTTAAGACTTTTCGATTCTTTGAATACTGTTTCAGCAACATACGGTTATCTCGTTGATCCAAAAAGAAACCGGTTTTCTGTCCTGATTCCCACTCAACGCGAAAACGTAATCCGTTTTCTATAATTATATTTTCATGCTGAGGAATTGCTTCGCTTATTATATATTCATTGATTGTAGTAAGGTCTGTTTGTTTTGCCATGCTATCAGCACTTTTATCGTAAACAGCTTTAAAGTGTTTCGCTAAAATTTTGGCAAACGTTTCACGTAAGTTATACATGCCAATAGTGTGTGTTTGAATCACAGCGGTTGAACCATATACATCCACAATTAAACCTGGCAAGCCATCTCCCTCAGCATGAATTAAACGATAAGCATTGGTATTTTTATTTTCAGATAAAACGGTTTTCCTTCTTAATTCAAATGCTTTATCAAATTTATGTTGCCAGAAATTTTCAGTGATCTCACATTGCTCAAAAGAAAATAAACGTACTGTTATTGTTCCTTTATGAAAATGACCTGTGCCTAAATATTTATCATTAGATGAAAATACTTCTGCTATGTCGCCTTCTTTTAAATCTTTATCCTGTTGTTGAATTGCTCCGGAAAAAATCCATGGATGGAAATGTAAAGCTGAGCGTTCTTTGTCTTTCTTTAATTTGATTTTTGGATAATTCATTGTGGCGAAAGTAAGGAATACGGAATTTGTCATGCTGAGGTACGAAGCATCTCTATAATATTGTTGAGAGATGCTTCGTACCTCAGCATGACAAAATTAAGGCGCGTAAATTATTTTTTGAGTTTGCAACACTTTATCATTTAAAATCAAACTCACAAAATAAGTTCCTGGTTTTTGTGATCGGGCATTCCATTGATAAGACAATTGGTCAACGGAGAGTTTTTTTTCTTCGATAATACTTCCTTTTGAGTCTGTAATTTTTAAACTTGCTTTTTTACCAGAAGTAAAGTGAATAGAAATATTAAAAGTATCGTTAGATGGATTGGGAGAAACAGTTAAATAATTATTTACTTCATTCTTGTTTTCTGAAAGACCTGTGGCATAATCATAAATACCTAACACATATTCACCCTTTTTCAAAGTATCAATCACAATATTTCCAAACTTATCGGTTACTGATGCTCCGTGATTAATTGTAAATCCATTTACTGGCTGCCATTCATCGCGCATTGCAGCACGATAAAAAAGAATCAGACTATCCTCTGAGTTTGTGATCAGTGTATTATCAAGATTTCCATTCGGTGTTGAACTTCCATTGTAATTAAATGTTGCTTTGCTTAAAAAGTTTGTTGTGAATATACCATCAATTTTCCAATAATGATAATCACTGAGCTTAATGCCCGGATGTGGCATTTTGAAATCATCCGATTTAACCCAGTTATGCTCCACACGTACCAGTGAAGAACCACCACCTGTATTTTGCACGTTAAGCAAAACATTTGTTTCAGGAAATTGTGCAATACCTGTTGTTGTAATTGTTCTTTCATAATCCGTAATTGCATCAGAAATTTTTTCATTTCGATCCAGTGCAAAGAAATCAAAAACTCCCACCACTGCAATATGAAAAACATTGGTTGCTGAATCAATAACTACCGTAACCGTTGTATCCATCACTCCATTTGACAAAGTAACTTCCACAGGCATTTTATAAAGATGATTGTTGTTTCCTTTTATACGTTGACGTGTGTGTACCCAATAATGATCAAACACTCCAGCGGGAACATATTCAACTGAATCAATTGAGAAATGTGGAAACCCTTCTGTGAAAATCCAATCATCAAAAAAACGGGTCATGTCAATACCAGATGATGTTGTTAAGTCATCACGTAACTGATAACTGTTTGCATTACCGTATGCATGTTGATTCATATAATATTTACAACCCTGGAAAAAAAGTGAATCACCCATATAATTGCGAAGCGTATGTGCAACATCAGCACCTTTTTTATATACAGTGGTTCCATAAGTGTAAGCAGCAGGAACATTCAGAAATGAAAGATATCCTCCATCATCAATATGTGCTGTTTGTAAAACAACGCGGTGATTGCTTCTTATCCAGTTTTTATAAGCAACATCGCCATACAATTTTTGTGTAATAAATGCTTCATTAAAACTAGCAAAACCTTCGTTCAGCCACATATCACCAGCTGTTTCACAAGTAACTTTATCACCCCACCACATGTGCGAGAGTTCGTGTGCCCATAATGTTTCATAATTCAAAGTGCCGTTAACAAATGCTTTACCGATGTGAATGCTGGTAGCATGTTCCATAGCACCGGAGTTAAAAGGTATTTCAACATATCCCACTTTATCGAACGGATATGGACCATACGCAGTAATAAAACTGGAAAGAACACTGTCAATGTGCTGAAATGTTGACAAAGTGCTCGCAGTATCAGCAGGCATGCAAGCCCATTCAACATCTAAACCATTGCTTGTTCGCTGTAAAGTATAAAATGGTGCAACAGCAATGCTTGCAAGATAAGTGGGTATGGGTTGATTCATCTGCCAAAACCAGGTAACAGTTCCGTTTAGATTGGAGGTTTGATTTGAAAGAACACCATTGCAAAATGCTTTATAACTGGATGGAGTAGTGATAAAAAAATCATAAAGTGAATGATCAGTAAATTCATCAATGCATGGAAACCAAATCTTACCGAGGTTATGCGGATCGGCAGCAAAACCTACTCCCATATTAAAAGCATAAGTTCCTGAAAAATAAAATCCTCCCCATCCGCTTGCATCCTGTTTAGGCTGTCCCTGATAAAAGATAGTGACTGAAACTGTATCATTCAGGTTAAGCGTTGATGGCAATACTATCCTTATCGTTGTATCATTATAAGTATAACTTAATCCCGTTACTCCATTAATAACACCATTCACCTGCATTTGCAACAGGCTCAATGGCAAAGTAGTTACACCATTTTGTTTTGATTGAACCAGTACAGTTGTCTTTCCACTAATAGTTTTTGCAGTATAATTAATGCTGTCAATTGAAATAGCGTACTTGATTACGTGCAGCGTGTCGCTAACACCAGTGCCGTTGGAATTAAAAGCAAAAAAAAGTGAAACAATAATACTTGAACAGATTAAGCGAAAGTGATTTAGTGCAGATTTCATTAAATGTATATTTTATCTGCTAAAGATACATACGTAACCCCAATTATAAATTGGTTACATTAAAGTCTAATCTCTCAGTTTATCCAGCAACTGGTTTAACTGTTTAGCTTCAGCAATGCTCAGGTTTTTCATCACTCCATCCATTGATTCTTCTTCTTTCTCCATCTTTTTTAAAAGATCCAGTCCCTTTTTAGAAATCTTTACATCCACAGCTCTGCGATCAGTTTCACATAAAACTCTTTCTACATATCCGGCTTGTCTTAATCGTTCTACAATGCGTGATACATCACTTACTTTATCCAGCATGCGTTCTTTAATCATAAGTATGGTACATGGTTCAGGATGACGGCCCCGCAAAATCCGAAGTGCATTATATTGCTGACCGGTGATTTCATACTTTTTAAAAACATTCATGTTATGATACTGAATCCAGTTAGCAGTTAAAAGAATGTTTAATGCAGCTTTGTGATGCACATTACGAAATTTAGCGCTCTGAATTTCCTCTTCAATTGTTGCCATATAATTTCTATCGTTTAAAAAAATAAAAATACTTAAAAAATAAAAAGGGTTCAGGACATGCTCCCAAACCCTTTGTTTACGGATTGTGTCTCCGGGAATTATTTTTGTTTGATCATTACAATGTTCAGGTTCATAGCCACTTCATCACTGGCAACCAATCCACCTGCTTCGGTAGCAGCATTGTATTTCAAATTATAGTCAAAACGATTAATTGTTCCGTTTGCTTTAAAACCAGCTTTTGTATTTCCCCATGGATCGTTAACTGTTCCGCCATAAGTAACATCAAATTTTACAGGCTTGGTTACATCCCGTATTGTTAAGTTGCCTTCTAACACATATTTTTTATCGGCTACTTTTTTCATTGAAGTGCTGGTGAAACTCATTTTTGGATATTTTTCAGCATTAAAAAAGTCATCACCCTTTAAGTGTTTATCCCGCATTTCGTTGTCTGTGTTGATACTGTTTACATCTACAGTAAAACTGATTTTTGCGTCTGAAAAGTCAGGTTTTACAACTTCAGCCTTTCCGTCAAACATCTTAAATGTTCCATTAAGTTCTGACACCACCATGTAGTCCACATTAAATTCAATATTGGTGTGAGTAGCATCCACTTTCCAGGTTTGTGCATTAACGCCCATAAAACTTACTAAGCTCATGAGTAAAATAATTATTTTTTTCATTTTGATTTTTTTTTATTGTTTGTTTGAAGATGCAAATATACGTTAAAACATTAGATGTTACAACATTAAATGTGTAAACATCATAAGAAGTTCACTATCAGCAGTAAAATTTAAGTTCCGATAATTATTTTTGCATAATGAACCCGGAAAATTTTAGCCTAACCTATCGAATTGCAAATTTGAATGATTCAATTTCAGTTTCAAATCTTGCATCTGAGACATTTCGCGAATCGTGGACTGAAGAAGGAAATGAAGCAGATGTAAATCAGTATCTGAGCGAGAATTTCACTGCTGAGCATATCAGTAAAGAACTTGCTGATAAAAACATCACTTACTTGCTTGCATTCAATAATAATGAACCCATTGCTTATTTAAAGCTCGAGCGAAACCTGATGCCTGATAATTATCAACTTGAAAAACCTATTTCAATATCAAGAGTGTATGTGAGAAAATTATACCAGGGAAAGCAAATTGGTTCAGTATTATTAGATCAGGCAATAGCAATTGCAAAAAAGGAGGATTATAAAACGATATGGCTTGGAGTATGGAATCAAAACTACAATGCATTACAGCTATATGAGCGTTTTGGTTTTGAACGTTTCGGAATTTATCAATTCGTAATGGGTAGTGCTCTTTCAGATGATTACCTGATGATGAAAAAAATATAATTTGACTTATCTTAATTTTTACTTTACTTAAATCAAGGAATTATATTTATCTCTGGTTGAGATATTTGACAACTCGCCTAAAACTCCTTTACTAATTCCTGTTTACCAATCAATCCTTTATGCATCCAGGTTTCTTTTCCATTCTTAAAAATTTTAAAAACAGGAATTTCTGTTACGTTTTGCTGCATTGTGAGCTGCTTGTTTTCTTCAATGTTAATTCTAACCACGTTTACTTTTCCTGAGTATTCTTTTTTTACTTCTTCCAGCATGGGCTCCATCTTTTTGCAGGGCGCACACCATGTTGCATAAAAATCTATAAGCACTACTCCTGATGAAATTATGTTATTAAATTCTGTCATCGAAATTTTATCCGGTGCAGGAGCTGTTGAAGTGGAAGTTAATGGAAGATTGTTTTTCCGCCATGTAAGAATGCCTCCTTTTAATTCATACACTTGATTAAATCCATTGTCGCGCATATAATCAGCAGCAGAGGAGCTTCTGCCTCCTGAAAGACAATAAACAAAATAAGTTTTGCTTTTGTCAAGATTGTCCACGTTCTTTTTAAAATTATCATTCCGGTAATCCATATTTATTGCATTGCCGATATATCCTTCAACGTATTCACCGGGTGTTCTCACATCCAGGATAAATGCATTATCTGATGATTTGATTTTGCTTTCAAAAGCTTCAGCATTTAATTCCGTTCCGTCAATTTGTTGAGAATGACAGGAAGTACCAATGCTGATAACGAATAATAAAATGTAACTGAGATTTTTCATTTGTAAAATATATTTTAATGAGAATTGTTATAATCCTTTATGAGTGCAGGCAGTTCATCGTATTCTAATTTACTGCTTTTAATTTTTTTAACCTGTTCATCATCACCTTTAAAAAAATTCCATAAATCGCCTCGCATGTTTATTCTGTATATCTTTTTAAAATCACCTTTGGTTTTTTCAAGGTAATAGTCAAAACTTTTTTCAGGCGGTTTATTATTTTGTTTAATCTCAACAGGACCTTTGCGTTCAAATTCTTCTCCTGAACCGGCACGTGCAGTTTCATAGGAATATTTGTACAGGTTCACTTTACCTTTCTCCATGATTTTGACAAACGCATTTTTTTTATCTGTTACCGGTTTAGTGAAATAAAAAGAATTGTCGCGCTTATACATACTTACTTCAGCAGGTTTAAAAACGCTTACAGTATCATAATTATTTTTTTTGAAATCAACATGTGCCGAGCTTTCTTCTTCACTAAACAAAGCAACATTTCCTTTAAGCGTATCACCACTCAGCAACACAATGTATCCCTGTGTGAAATTTCTTTGAACATTGGTTTGTGACAGGGCTGCATTAGTAAGCAGTATTAGAAAAATTAGAATATATCTATCCATGAATGCTGTACATTGAAAGACAAATATAAGAACACGTATTTTAACACAGTTCTATTCTTTTTAAACCTTAGTAGAAAACGATATGTAAATTTTTCTGACCTTATTACCTTATTCAAACTAAGGGTAATAAGGTCAATGTTGGAAGCAAAGGTGTTTTCTACAAAGGTTTAATTAAATCAAAGTAAAGATTTAAACAAACTGTTCATTTAAATGGCAGGCATTTTAAAAAATTTTAGCAGGAGGATTTTTTCCTTTTCTACTCTTAATCATATTTACCGCAATTTTGCGTTTCTCAATTAAAATAAATTTAAAGGTTGAAATTCATCAGTAATAAAATCATCATTTGTTTGTCTCTCTTTTGCATGGCAGCATACACCGCTTTAGCACAACAAAAAACTTTATGTACACCATCATCAGTAAAAAAAGCAAATAAATATTTTGATGATGCCACTGAAGCGCGCAAAAAAAGAAAATCGTATAAAGAGATAAAAGAGTTATCAGAAAAAGCACTGGACCAAGACACCACTTTTGCTGAAGCCTGGCATTTGCTGGGAGATGCCGCTTATGCCAAAAAGGATTTTAAAACAATGGAACATGCTTATACGAAGCTGATTGAATTATGTCCTGATGCTGCTCCTGAACCGCATTACAGGCTTGCTTCTATTTTATATGATAAAAAAAAATATGCTGATGCTGTAAGATATTACCAGAGTTTTCTTGACTTTACAAAAGTGAAAGAGGAAGATGCAAAGGATGCACAACAAAAAATTATAAGAGCAAAACTTATTGCCAACCCTGTTCCTTTTAATCCGCAGCCACTCAAAGAAGTTTCCACATCTGATCCTGAATATCTCGCAGTAATTTCACCCGATAATGAGTTGTGTTTTTTTACAAGGCGTTTTGATATGGTGAGTAAATCATCGCTCACTCCTTTAAGTGTCGAAAAATTTATGATGGCGGAGCGTGATGGTGATAAATTTAAAAAAGGAGAACCTATGCCTCCACCGTTTAACAAAGGCAACAGCAGCAATGAAGGAGGGGCAACCATCAGCATTGATAACAAACATTTATATTTTACAGTAAATAAAAACGGCAACTTTGATATTTATACAAGTGATGATCAGGCTGGAGTGTGGAGCGAACCGCGTTCAATTGGTGATAATGTAAATGACCCGAAGCAATGGGATAGCCAGCCTTGCATTGGTCCTTTAAATAAAACGCTCTACTTTGCCACCATTCGTGATTCGGTGAATGGCACGAGTGATATTTATGTAACCAAAAAGGGAGAAGATGGAAAGTTCGGAAACGCTCAACCGTTAAGTGCCAACATTAACACCGCAGGCAATGAAAAAACTCCCTTTCTTCATCCTGATAGCAAGACACTTTATTTTTCATCTGACGGGTTATCCGGTATGGGGGGCTACGATATTTATTACAGCCGGCAGAATTCCAATGGTGAGTGGGGTGCACCCGTAAACATTGGTTACCCGATAAATACTGAAGGAGATGAGGTAGGTTTTTTTGTGAGTACTGACGGGCAGAAAGGATATTTTGCTTCTAACAGTATTGCAGGCAGCGGTGGTTATGATATCTATTCATTCGATCTGCATTTAAAAGCACGACCTGAAAAAGTTTTGTTTATCAAAGGCGATTTGCGTGATGAGAATAACGATCCGCCAACCAATGCAAAAATTGAATTAAAAAACACCATCACCAAACAGGTTTTAGATGTGGACTACGATACTATTACCGGGCGATATACTTCTGTGGTAACATTTGATAATGACTTTATCTTAACAGTAAAAAAACAGGGCTATGCATTTAACTCTGAATATTTTTCAAAAGAAGATACCACTTTAAGAGAACCTAAAAAGGTTAACATTGATTTAAGGAAAAACGAAATCGGTAAAGCTTATACCTTAAATAATATTTTGTTTGCAACTAATTCGGCAGAATTAACTCCGCAGGATAAACGCATTATCGAAGACTTTGCCGATTATTTAAAACTGAATAATTCACTCAAGGTAGAAATTGACGGGCATACAGATAACGAAGGAAATGCAGCCGCCAATTTAAAATTGTCAGAAGATCGTGCTAAGGCAGTTTATGAATATTTAATTGCTCTTGGAATTGATAAAAG
>JANLUX010000317.1:0-2165 GCA_031363705.1 Bacteroidota bacterium | reverse complement strand
TTAACCTGTTCGCAGAACCTTTTATGAGTTGCAAATATCTTCCATCATAGTGTGCATTTGCCTGTATTGTATTATCCCATATCTTATACACCGGCTGGCTGTATGCGAAATTATTAAACATGCCTGCTGTAATCAGCAGGCATGTTTTTAAAATACGGAGCATTACTGTTTGATAAATTTATGGTACAATGATAGGCAATATATAATGGATGGAAGGAAATGGTTTTTCTCTGGTTTAGTAAGGTCAGCAAGACTACTAACTTTGTTTTGGGAAATAAACTCTTCAATGAAGCCGTTGCTTATAGTTTTGATTTTATTAAAAAGTGCTTTTGTCATTGCACAGGAAAACCTGCCAAAAGATTCCATTATACCAAGAGATATTTATTCAATAGGATTAGGTGCCCACTATGGCTTTGTATTCGCACATTCAAAAGCAGTAAGAAACACTAAAGGATCCAGTCCCTGGGCAATTGAAATTGATCTGAGCCGGCAATTGGTAAATAATGCTGCATGGAAAGATTGCGGTTGTTATCCTCGCACCGGTTTAACCATTTCTTATTTTAATCTTGATAATAAAATTTTAGGACACAGCATCAACGTTGCTGCTTATGTTGAACCATTTTTATCAACCAGTCATCGCTTTAATTTTTCGATGAAAGGCGGAGCGGGTGTATCATACCTTACTAATCCTTATCACGAATTAAAAAATCCTGAGAACATGTCATATAGTACCAGGATTAGTTCTTATCTCGCAATGGGACTTGGATTGAACATGAAAATTAATCAGCACATTTCTGCAAAAATTTCTGCTTACTATAATCATATTTCCAACGGTGGTGTGAGGGAACCAAACAAAGGCGTTAACTGGCCTGCTGCAACTTTGCATTTTTACTATGCATTAAATCCAACACCTTTACCTCAGGATAACATAAATAAATCAAAAGAATACAGAAAGAAGCCGTTAAGAAAAGATGTATTTATTTATGCATCTCAAAAATCCATTTATTTAATCACTGGTACCGGATTGAATGTCAGTAAACAAATAAGTGGAATGAATGCAATCGTTTTAAGTGCAGAAGCAATTGCTGATTACGCTTTGAAGAAAAGAATGAATGAAGGAGGAATCCATAATAATAGCTACATACATTCAGGAATTTTGGCAGGACATGAGTTCCTGATGGGAAAATTTATTTTCAGCCAGCAGGTTGGATTGTATGTTACAAAACGAGGACCTTTTTATGATGCATTATATCAACGGTATGGACTCTCCTATTCTATTAATAAATATTTTGCAATAGGAATTAATTTAAAAGCTCATCGTCAGGTGGCTAATTTTTTTGACGGCAGACTGATTTACAGCTTTAGATAAATTATTTATACACTTCCAATATCTTCCTAAGATTTTCCAACGTATCAGCCTCTTCCACCGGCTTATCTTTTCTCCATCGTAGAATCCTTGGGAAACGAACTGCAATTCCTGATTTATGTCGTGTGGATGCATTGATACCTTCAAAGCCAACTTCGAAAACAAGTTGTGGTTTAACTGTACGAACAGGTCCGAATTTTTCAACAGTGTTTTGTTTGATGAAGCGATCCACTTCTTTTATTTCAGCATCCGTTAATCCCGAATATGCTTTTGCAAATGGAATAAGTTTATCATTCTCCCAAACTGCAAATGTATAATCGGTAAATAATTCAGCTCTTCTTCCATGACCTTTTTGTGCATACACTAAAACCGCATCCACACTCAAAGGATCAATCTTCCATTTCCACCAATCACCTTTTTTTCTTCCTGTTAGATACTGCGCTGACTTTTTTTTCAGCATAAAACCTTCAGCAATATTCTCGCGTGATAATTTATGTAATTGCCTGAGCTGATCCCATTCTGTAAATGAAACCAACGGAGATAATCGAATTGATGAAACAGGCTGCATTTGCTGAAAAACATTTTCCAATAACATACGTCTTTCCTGCTGAGTTTTAGTTCTTACATCTTCTCCATTCCACTCCATCAAATCATAACTTATAAAAACAACAGGTGCTTCTTCTAATTTTTTCTTTGTCAGATTTTTTCTTCCAATGCGTGTTTGCATCACATTAAATGAAAGCGGTTTGTCATCTTTATAGCACAACAACTCTCCATCCAGCACTGTATTTTCAGGAAG
>JANLUX010000087.1:0-40102 GCA_031363705.1 Bacteroidota bacterium | reverse complement strand
ATAAATTCCATTACGGAATTCACGTGCACACACTGCAATTACAAACTGACCTATCGTGTTAGGTGTACAATTGATCCAGCCCGTTTGAGGGTCAATATTAAAAGGAGGTGTACTGCCAATTAAATCAGAGAGAGAATAAGGAGATTGCCAGGTGACAAAGGGAATTGGCGGAGGCACCGGAGGATTAGCAGGAGTGGGCTGCGGATGAGGAGGTGTTGGATCTGCACCAACAAAAGGATTACATAGTTCATAAACTATGGAATCAGTTATCAATACACCATTAATATCAGTGGTATCAATATCCGTGGCGCTATGATGAAAGCTAAATGGAATACCGAGGCATGCAAACGGAGGAGGAAATGCATCAAACACCGGATTACTGTTTTGCGAAAAAGTACTTGTGCCCGGAATAAAAGCATAAAAAGTAGCTCCTGTTGAATCAGGACTCTGAATATTCAGTATTGTATTATTTCTGCAGCAACGCTGGTAAAGTAACTGGTAGCCTGCATTGCTTGGAGGTAAGGTGACAGTGGCTGGAAGATAAGCGCCATGCTCATAACAAATATCTGTAGGAGGTATAAAACAGGGTGAGTTAATTGTGGGTGGCAAAGTATCAATACTATCTACAAATAACGTAGCATAAGTATAGAAGTTATTTGATGCATCATAGATAAATACATAAGCGGGATTATCAAGTTGAGGAATACCGTTGTAACAATCACGATAAACAGTTAAAGAAATTTCATAATCATCAGTTCCGGGTATGTGGCGGTAATTCAATTCTCCTCCAACAATATGAGTAGCATTCAGCGTAAGCGAAAAAAATAAAAGTATTCCCAAGAAGGAATATTTTAAAAGGCGGGATATCTGAATGGTGTAAATCAATATTCCAATGATAGAAAAAATATGTTTTGACAAAGGTCTGAAATCAGTCAAAAACTAAAAATATTTTGTCATCTGGCTATTAAAAAGATAGGAGTTCGGGAAAACTGATCTCATTTATTTTCAGGTGTATCCTTGCTTTCAATATTGTAACTTAGCCATAAATATTAAGCAAATGAAATACGGAGCAGTAAATATTGATCATGAAATCATGGGAGGCACACCTGTTTTTTATGGAACACGTGTTCCGATTCAATCTTTGTTTGACTACATTGAATCGGGAGAAACACTGGAGGAATTTTTAGAAAATTTTCCTACTGTGACAAAAGAACAAGCTATTGAAGTACTCGAAATGGCGTGCAAAACTATTTCAACAGAAAAAATTCTGAATGAAAATTTTGCTTGATGAAAATATTCCAGCCAAAATTATTTTGGACTTTGGAGAAGGATATGAAGTTAATACCGCCCGTCAAATGGGATGGAACGGAAAAAGGAATGGAGAGCTTTTAGGATTGGCAACTTTTAACAGTTTTGATTTTTTCATCACCATTGACAAAAATTTAAAGTACCAACAGAATTTAGAAAAATTTGATATTATAATCTTTCTTCTTCTTGCCAGGGATAACAAGCACCAAACTCTTCAACCGTTTATTGGACAAGTAAAAGAGCTTTTGAAAAATAGATCTTTCAATAAATTCAATGAAGTAAGTCTGTAAGCACATTTTTTTATCTTAATGATTAGTTAACGTGACACTTTCAGAAAACTATAAAACCAACCTGATTACTACTTTCGCATCATGCCTCGCAAATCATTTCATTTTTTAAAGCGCCTCTATATCGCTATAGCGCTTATTGCCGGAAATTTATTGTTTGGCATTCTCGGTTTTATGCTCATAGAGCATTTCACATTTAGTGAAGCAATTTATCAAACCATAATAGTTCTTTCAACCGTGGGCATGCACCTGGTTCATGAGCTATCACCGGAAGGACGTTGGTTTGTGGTTATTTTAATCATCATCAGCATTGGTATATTTGCGTATGCAGTATCCGTGGTTACTTCTTATATTATGGAAGGCGAATTGCAGCGTTATCTTAAACTTCGCAAGGTGCATAAATCAATTAATGCTTTAAAAGATCAGGTTATAGTTTGTGGTTACGGCCGCAATGGAAAACAGGCGTGCGAACAATTACGTTCGCATAAGCAGGAGTTTGTTGCTATTGAAAGTAACCCTCATATAATTGCAGAAATGCGTGCTACTCAAGGCATGTTATTTATTGAAGGAAATGCAACTCATGATGAAACTTTACTGGAAGCAGGGATTAAAAATGCGAGAGCATTAATTACTACATTGCCAAACGATGCCGAAAACGTTTTTGTTGTGATGAGTGCCAGAGAACTGAATCCGGCTTTAAAAATCATTAGTCGTGCATCAGAAGATTCAGCCGATAACAAATTAAAACGCGCTGGAGCAAACAATGTTATTATGCCCGATAAAATTGGAGGAACGCACATGGCATCATTGGTTACGCGACCTGATGTGCTTGAGTTTCTTGATTACATAACCGGCAGAATTAATATTCGACTTGAAGAGATTCTTTACAATAATTTAAGCGACCGGCTGAAAGGAAAAACAATCCGTGAATTGGAAATTCGCAATAAAACCGGAGCAAATATCATTGGTTTCAAAACCGGTGAAGGAGATTATGTAATCAACCCCGAACCGGATACAGTGATGAAACCTGATGCAAAACTGTTTGTATTAGGGACGCAGGAACAAGTAACTAAATTGCTTGCAGTTTTGTCTTCTTAAAAATTTCTCATGAAAATTCTTGTAACCGGCAGCAACGGATTATTAGGTCAGAAGTTAGTGTACGCGCTTAAGGATCGAGCTGACTTTCATGTGGTGGCTGCAGCCAGAGGTGAGAATCGTATCAGCGACAAGCATGGTTATGTTTATGAAACGCTTGATGTCACCGATGAGAAGCAGATAATGGATTTGGTACTTGAACACCGGCCGGAATGCATCATCAACACTGCTGCAATGACCAATGTAGATGAATGTGAAAAAGATAAAGCAGGTTGTGTTAAAGCAAATATTGATGCTGTGCGTTATCTGGTGAATGCATGCAAGCTATATAACACTCATTTAATTCAACTCTCCACTGATTTTGTTTTTGATGGCGAAGCAGGTCCTTATAAAGAAACTGATCTACCCAACCCACAGAGCTATTACGCATGGAGTAAATTGGAATCAGAAAAAATACTGGAACAAAGTAATCTTGATTGGTGTGTTATCCGCACAATTATTATCTATGGAGTAGTGGATGATTTGCAACGGTCTAATATTGTGCTGTGGGTAAAAAATTCTTTAGAACAGCATAAAACTATTAACGTTATCAATGATCAATACCGATCACCTACATTGGCTGAAGATTTAGCATCTGCCTGCATTAGTGCAGCTGTAAACAAGGCTAAAGGAATCTATCATGTGTGCGGTTTGGAATTAATGAGCATCCTGGATTTTGCTTATATCATTGCAGATTTTTTCAGGCTGGATCGTAAATACATTGTACCCGTTACTTCTGAAGAATTAAATCAACCCGCTAAGCGTCCTCCCAAAACAGGTTTTATTATTGACAAAGCAATGCATGATCTGGATTATCGCCCTCACACTTTTATTGAAGGATTAAAAATTGTTGCAGAGCAATTAAATCGCAAATAAGAATTATCAGGGAGGAAGTTTAAAACCAGGAGCTTTTTTTTCTGCGGTTGGTACCGGATAAACCAAGCACTCCTAAAAGTCCGCGTGTAACTTCTCGTGCAACAGTTCTCGCAACTTGTCTTCCTACAGTGCTTCCCAAAATATTTTCAACAACTGATTCTTCCTCAGGTTGCTTAGCTGATTTTTTTATTTGTGTATCAGGATTTTCATTTGCCGGCTGCTGAAGTTTCTGCATTAGCATTTCATAAGCGCTATCACGATCTATTTCCTCATTGTACTTTTTCGCCAATGAGGATTTATTTACTATTTCCTCCATCTCAGCATCTGTTAACACATCCATTCTTGATTGCGGAGCGCACAACATCGTGTGAGCAAGTGGAGCTGGTGTTCCCTTTTCAGAAAGAACAGTAACTAATGCTTCACCAATTCCTAATTGTGTCAGCAACTCATCCGTCTTGTAAAAATCAGATAAAGGATAATTTTCTGAAATCGTTTTAATTGCTTTGCGGTCATTTGCTGTGAAAGCACGGAATGCATGTTGCACTTTCATTCCTAACTGTCCAAGAATTGACGCAGGAATATCAACGGGGGTTTGCGTGCAAAAAAATATTCCAACACCTTTCGAGCGGATCAATTTGATAATAGACTCCAGTTGACCCATCAATGCTTTACTCGCTTCTTTAAAAATCAAATGTGCTTCATCAATAAAAATTACGAGCTTAGGCTGATCGGCATCTCCTTCTTCAGGAAACGTTGCATAAATCTCAGCAAGCAGGCATAACATAAATGTTGAAAATAATTTTGGCTTGTCCTGGATATCAGTTAACCGAATCACATTTATATAACCATAACCACGATCATCAATGCGAACCAAATCATTTACATCAAATGATATCTCACCAAAAAAATGGTCAGCACCTTGTTCTTCAATCTCCACAATTTTGCGGAGAATGGTGGATGCCGATGAGGTGCTGATGGCTCCGTATTCATTTTTAATTTCTGCTTTGCCTTCGTTAATTAAATATTGCAATACTTTTTTAAAATCTTTTAAATCGAGTAAGGGTAAATTATTATCATCACAATATTTAAAGACCAGTGAAACCACCCCACCTTGCGTATCATTCAACTCTAAAATTTTTGAAAATAATACAGGTCCAAACTCTGAAACTGTAGCACGCAACCGGGCACCTTTCTCTTTTGAAATGGATAAAAGTTCAACCGGGTATTGAGCAGGTTTCCATTCGATGCCGATTTTATTTTGACGTTCGGTAATTTTTTCATTTGATGTTCCGGGCTTTGCAATTCCGCTTAAGTCGCCTTTAATATCCATCAGTAAAACCGGAATTCCTTTGGCAGATAATTTTTCAGCAATCGTTTGTAAAGTTTTGGTTTTGCCCGTTCCTGTGGCACCAGCAATTAAACCATGCCTGTTGAAAGTTTTCAGAGGCGCTTTTATCACCACAGATGACTCAACTGAATTTTCAAAAAAACCGGCTCCCAGGGTAATAAATTCACCCTTGGATTGGTACCCTTCGTTAATAATTTTCGCGAACTCATCCTTTAACGCCATATTCTTATTGTATTATGAGAGCGAAAGTACCCATAATTGCAAATATTTTTTTTCAGTAAACATTTATTTACAGAAGATACAGGCTGTTTAGCCAAAAATATTAACCTGATTCTTTTTTATAACTTAATATTTGTAAACCAATTTCAAATTATCCATTGCTATTATAAAATGATCAGGATTCGAAAAGTATTTTTATTGACACTTCTGATAGGTTTTGTAGCGGGTATTAAATCTTATTCGCAAGCTATTTATCGCAGTAAGATTGCAGGAAACTGGAACCAAACTTCAACGTGGCAGTTACTAACAGGAAGTGATAGTGATCTGGATGGTGTTCCGGATGCCAATGACTCCGTTATCATTCGTTGTGCTGATGCGGTTGTATTAACGGCAGATGCATTCTGCGTTAACCTTACGATTCAAAATCTCGGCTCACCAATTGTTCCTACTCCACTCGCGTTGGGTAATTATACTTTACAAGTGAGCGGAATTTTAAATGGACCTAACACCACTTACAATACCAATATAATCAGCTGTGCCAATGGCAGAATTAAATTTGTGGGAGCATCACGCCAGTTATTTGGTACTAATTGGAATAATACTTATCCCGCAAACTGGCGTGTTGAAATTGCGCTTAATCCGGGAGCTTTAGGATACAGTCCCAAGAGTATTAAAGTAGGAGACTTCGTACTCACCTCCGGAAACTTTGAATTAAGACTTCCGGGAACCTATACTTATTTTGATTTAAAAATTGATAAAGGATCTTCTTTTGGTAATGGATATGGTACATTATATATTGCTCCCGGATGCCGGTTAGCATGTATGCGATGTGGTCAGCGTAAAGGTGATGTGGGTTCCGTTGCTGATGATTCTACCTATTGTCAGAGTATAGATGTATATGGTGAGCTGGAAGTACATGGTGGATTTTTAAGTGGGAGCACTATCAACATACGCAACGGAGGTAAATTAACAGTAGGAAGAGCTAATCCGGGGCCTATGCTTTCAAGCCCGGCAACCACAAACTTTTATTATTCACCAGGTTCTTATCTGGAATATAGAAATCATAGCCCCATCAGTACAGGGAGAACTCAAACAGGAGCAGAGATTGATCAGGCCAGTGCATGGAATACTACAGGTCCTCCGGGTAACACGGTTTCCAATCTTATTGTTAATAATACTCCTGCGGGAATCAGAGGTAACAATCCGGTTTATATTGAAGACACCCTGACAATGACCTATGGATATTTTGACAATGTGGATATGAGCGGTGCTTATGTTCGTTATGGCGTCAATGGTACATTACGATATAATTGTCCTACTGCTGCACAAAGCGCTGCTATCTCCCATCTTTCAATTGAGTTTCAGAACAGCTTCGGTCCTAATAACCTGATAATTGATAATCCATATGGTGTTACACTTGATTACAGCCGGAGCATCGGTGGAAAACTATTAATGCTTCGGGGTAAGTTGTCATTATTCAACTCAGGAGTACTGTTAACGATGACACCTTCATCCAGTGTGGGTGCAGTTAGTGATTCAAGCTTTGTGAATGGAAAGATGGCAAAAACAGGGGCAACGCCATTTACGTTTCCTATTGGAAAAAACAAACAATACCGTCCGATAACAGTAACTCCCGTGGGTGGTACTGAAACTTATACTGCTGAATATTTTAAAACTGATCCTAATGCAAGTTTTAATACCATGAGTAAGGATGCAACATTACATCACATCAGCAGGTGTGAATACTGGACACTTTTAAGAGCAGGAACTAATGATGCGAATGTTTCCTTATCATGGAATACTTACAGCTGTGGCGTGGATAGCCTTAACAATCTTCGTGTTGCACAATGGGATGGAACTAAATGGCTTGATAAAAACACGTCTGCATATTCCGGAAATACCACATCAGGAATTTTAAATGCAGGATTATCAATTACACAATTTGGTTCTACCCGACCACTTACACTTGCATCTGCAACACCATTCAACCCGTTGCCCGTTGAGTTAATTTTCTTTGATGCCAAATCATTTAACAATTACATACTGTTGAACTGGCAAACCGCTTCCGAAAAAAACAGTGATTATTTTCAGCTGGAGCATTCTCAACATGGAAATGATTTTTCTGAAATCGGTCGTGTAAAAGCTGCAGGGAACAGCAACGGTATAATTAATTATTCATTTCGATATGAACATCCTTTAACTGGGATTTCTTATTACCGATTGAATGAATTTGATTTTGATGGAACATGGTCACTTACAAAAACTATAGTTTCCAAATCATTAAAGGATAACAATGATATCCTCATTTTTATTAATGATGAAAATCTGATGGTTAATATTATTTCTGAAAACGATGAAACGGTTCCTTTAAATATTTTTGATATTAACGGCAGGGAAGTACTTTCAAAAAATATTATTACTAATCAAACCTATAGTATTTTCATTTCCAATCTTCCACGCGGATTTTATTTTGCAAAGATTGTAAGTAACGGAAGTGTGATCTCGCAGAAGTTTGTTTTTTGATTTTTTTACTCTACAAGAATTGTAAGTTGATAGTCAGTTGACGTGAGCTGAACTATCAGTTCCTCAATAAATCCTTCTCCGTATTTAATGCAGTAAGGAATAAAATTCTGATAACGCTCCTGGAAAATTTTTTCAGGAAAAACTTTTTCAGTAATAATTTTTATCTGATTTAAAACAGTTTCGTTTTTTCTTTTTATTGCAGCAGCCACTTTTTTGTCAATAACATCCAGGCTATTTAAAGACTTTTGCTGCTCCGCTTTTATAGTTGCTATCAGTGTCGGATCAATAGCAGTAGTTTTTTCTGAAAGGTTTTCGAAAATATTTTTTATCTGAAGCGCTTGTTCTTCAAAGTCTATTTTGTTTACTGTGTTTTTGGAAATGTATTCTTTAACCAAATCATCATAAGAACGGAATAAGTCTTTGAAATCAAAGCCAAAAGCATTTAGTTTCTTTTGTGCATTGGCATCTAAAATCAAAACACTGTTCCTTAATATCAATGAAGGATAATGAACCTTGTGATGATCAAACAATGATTTGTATTGCAACCAATAACTAAGCTCACCAGGTCCGCCCACGTAAGCAATGTTTGGTAAAACTGTTTCCTGGTAAAGAGGTCTTAACACAACATTCGGGCTGAATTTTTCAGGTTGCTTATGAAGTAAATCCAATAAAATTTCTTTTGTAAATTTTATATCTGAATTAATCACTTCATAGTTACCATCCCTTGTTTGTACAATCCTTTCACGTAAACCTTCTGCTAAAAAAAACAAATTGACGTTTCGTGGATTTACCTGCGGCTTATATTTTAATTTTTCAAGTGCAGCTGATGTTGCATTTACTTTTTCAAAAGAAGATTGTTGTAAAAGTTCTTCTTCCATTGCCGGAATAAAAATATTTTTCAGTTCATGCTCATTGCCATCAACTATAACCAAACCATATTTCCCGAATAAATCATTTGTCAGTGCACGCATGGCATCAGCAAGTGAAGAATTAAATAAATAAGAGTTTTCAAAAAGATGCTCCAGCTTATTTGCATTATCGCTGGTTCCTAAAACTGCTTTTAATTCTTTTAATACATCAGCAATCGTTTCAGTAGATAAATCTCCTGCCATTCCTTTTGCTTCGGTTTTCCACTCAATTTTTTTATTGAAGAGATGAATGTGATTTATTTCTCCAAAATCATGATCCTCACTTGCCATCCAGTAAACCGGCACAAAATGGTATGCAGGATACTTTTCTTTTAATGCCTTTGCAAGATTAATGGTGGAAATTATTTTGTACAACACATACAATGGTCCGGTGAATATGCAAAGCTGATGACCTGTTGTTACGGTAAATGTATTATCGCTTTGCAATGAACTGATATTTTCTTTTACCAAATCATTTACAATAGCTACATCAGCATATTGTTGTTGTACAACAGAAAATAATGTGTGGCGGTGAAATGGAAATTTTTTTCGTTGCTCAATAACATCTGCAAATGAATCAAGAGCAGGAGGGTATTTGTAAAAAGATTTTAAAGCATCTTTTTGCTGAAGATAATCTATAACCAGATTGTTGAGCAAACCTGTCTCAGAAAAATCAAGAGAATACTTCTGCATCAGAAATTATTTTGTTTCAGGGTAAACATAAAATTTTTTGTTGATGCAAATTTATCTGATTGGAATGAGAGAAAGAAAAGCCAATTATTTTAAAAACAGAAAAAGAGAAGTGAATCTGAATAGAATAAATTTTTACTATTAATGATGATCAGGTAAATATTTATGCATCACTTGTTTTTGATTCTGCACCCATGCAGCAAGATATTCATATTGATATTTAACAATAGCGGGGTATTTTGCCGAGAGATCATTGGTTTCATGAGGATCGTTTTTTAAATCATACAATTCAAAATGTGAATCAGTAGCATTAAAAATCAATTTGTAGTTTCCAATCCTGTTTCCAAAAAGGAAATCAGCATAAGGACAATAAAAAAATATTTTGTTAGAAGCATAAGAATTCAACAATGATTTGCCCTGCCATTCAACAGGTGGTTTGATATTCAGAAGATCTGCTATGGTTGGCCCAATGTCAATCAATCCTCCCAACTGCTCATCCTTTTCTCCATGAAAAAGTTTTGGGTTGATAAGCAAACACGGTATGTGAACATTCTCCTCATAAATCATGCTTCCGTGTGTTGTTTGATTATGTCTTCCGAATGCTTCACCATGATCACCAACAACGATAACCATTGTTTCATCCAGCATTTTTAATGAATCAAGTGTGTTCATCATCTTACCAAAAGCTGCATCAGAATTTTTTAGTGCATTAAGATAACGGTTTAAGTCAGCATTATTGGTATCAAATTTTTCTTCATTGGTTGAAACAAAATAAGGATAGTGTGTTTGCATTGTCCAGCATAAAGCAAGTTTTTTATTTGGTGATTGTTGAATCCAGCTCAACGCCCCTTCAGTCATGCACATATCTTCCACACCATCCAGGTATTCCCAGTCACTCATAAAGTTTGAATGAGCGCATTTGAAATTTCTGAAATCAAGAACTGTATCAAAACCCTGTTTCATCAGGTAAGTTCCCATTTGATTAAAGTTAATATCTGCTGCCTGAAAAACACCTTTCTGCCAGTGGTTGCTTAAAATGGAAGCAATGGATTTAACTGGAAAATCAGGACGTTCGTTGCAGGTTAATTTATAACTTATAGCAGGATACATTCCTGAAACAATTGAAAATAAACTGTTAGGTGTTGCCGGAACATGCGCGTATATATTGGTGTAAACACGTGCATATTTTTTCCAATAATCGAGATTAGGTGTTGCCTTATATTTTGATCCGTAAACATCAAGATATTCTGCCGGTGTTGACTCGAGCACATAAATGATGATGTTATTTATTGGAAACGGATGAGGAATGGAAGCAGTTATAATTTGTTTGTTATTTTTTATTTCGCTGCGGATTGAATCACTCACAGGCATTGAAAAAATATCTGGTTCACCGGAAACTTTGAGATAAGAATGAATAAGAAAGTAAGTTGGGTTTGCTGTTTTTTTATAATCAAGCTTACTGACTCCCTGTTGAACAAATCCTGTAATTAAAAGGATGAAAACAACTGACACGATGATGATGCGTGGAAATTTTCTTTCACGCACGCTGAAAAGTAATGCGGATAGAAACAAGCCGGCCGCCACAATAAATAATAAAAGATAAGTGATGTACATCATCATTGAAGCATCCAGATTTTTTTTAAGTGCATTTTTTGCATCAGCGCTTTGTAAGAAATCAGAATAATACAACCACTGGTAATTGATTGGTGTACCAAGATATTTTATCAATTCAACATTTAATATCGCCATCAATGCAAACGAAATAAGCATTACATAAAATAAGCTGAATAAAATCCGTTTGTAAACCGGTTTTTTTGTTTTGTGAATTATCAGCAATGCAACCCCTGTGAATGCTGATATAAAAATCAAATCATAAAAAAAGGAAGATATTAACAGTAAAGGAAATTTTTGAATTTCATAATTGATTTGATAGCGTGCAAGAGACATCACTATCAAAACACTGATTATTGTTCCGGTAAACCAATAAACCTTATTTGTAAAATCAGTGATAAAGATTTTTCTCTTTACCAGAATAATAAGAAAGATTAATAAAGTAACTCCAACAATGAAAAGCCGGAAGGAAGACATAAAAACACTGAAAGCAAATTGCAGCTGACTGTATTTATCAATATGAATTTTAGGGGCAACGTTATCATTTACAAATGTGTTATAGTTTTTTTCACCGTTCTTATCCCAGCAATCCAATCCTTTTCCATTTTTATCCTTTGATTGCCAGAAAATATAATTGAGATACGTGTTTTCAGGTAGTTGAAGAGCAAGAAAAAAAGAATCACTTCTTACATTCATCGGTGTGTATAAAATATTATTTTTTATGTATGAACCTTTAGGACGAATTAATGAATCGGGCAACTGCCATTCATTAATTCCCCATACCATAATAACTTCAGAGGCATTGGTGGTGTGGTAAACGATGGTTTGATCAACAAATTTTTTTACAGGTGTGTCTTGTGAAAATGAAAATATATTGCAGAGAAAAAAGCAACACAAGAAAAATGATATGGTTTTATGAATCACTTCAGAACAGGAATGGAAGCAGTGTTAACTCTATTATTATTTTCATCTGCAACAAATAAATAAAGCCGTAATCCCTTCTTGCCTTCAGGTATTGTGAAGCTTACTCTACGGTCATTATCCTCCAAAATAAAATGGGTTTTATAAATTACAAAATCATCTGAACACAACAGCCATTCATAATGCTGGTTGGATGTTTTAAGTTCCTCAGAGATTGCATAAAATGTACATTTCGCACCTGGTTTTAATTTGTCTTTTGGTGAGTAGATATATACATCTTTAAAATTAGTAACACTGCTATCGCCAGTCCATTTATTTTTCAATGCAAAATACGCTGGCTTTAAACGACTCTTGTAATCCATCAAACCAAACCAGGTAAATGTTCCTTCCATGCGATCCTGCCAGGTGTATGCAATGCCACCCACGTTCATTCCTTTTTTTCCTTCAATATATTTATCCCAACGATCCTGATACAGTTTTGCTTTTACCGAACCTGCATCTTCAATTAATCTGTTGTTTTCATCAAACCTTGAAAAATAACTATCCCAATATCCCTGTGGACCATATTCCGAAATTAAATAAGGACGGGTAGTATCTGCAATGTATTGTATGTTCTGCAGAATGCTGATCTGATCTTCGTAGTAAGAATTAATTCCGAACACATCTATCGAAGGAGACAGCACATGCAGACCATAAAACTCACCAGGCAGATGTTTTGAATTTTCTCCTACTGCAAAAACCGGATGAGCGGGATCAATCGCATGTATTTTTTTTGCAAGGTCCTCAAGAAATCTTGCATACTCATTTCTTACAATTGTAAGATAAGGCTGCTGATAATATTGTTTTAATAATCCCCACACCTCATTGCCTAAGTTCCATCCCAATATCGCTGAGCGATCTTTGTATTCGCGAACAGTATTAAGCACTTCTTCCTCGTATTCCTGTTTTTTCTTATCATCAGTCAGATAATTTATTTTGCTTTCAAACCAAAATCCAAAGAGCACTTTTAATTTTTTTTCTTCTGCCACATTTAACACATTATAATCATACATAGATGTTGCATACCTTCTCACGGTGTTTGCACCCATTTCTTTTATCAACGTAAAATCATCTTCGAGCCGGCTTCTTGTAAGAGGAATATTTCCATCACGCCAGTCTTCCCCAACATTGTAAGCAACACCTTTAATAAAAAACGGCTGACTGTCAACAACGAGTTCAAAATCGGGATAGCTATTGCGGATGAAAGGAGATTTGTATTGAACCGTACTTGTTTCATCAAATAAAGTTTTGGTTTTCAATGATGGCTTTTGATTGAATGGTTCCTGATTTAAAATTGTTTTTAATGTGCTGACAGAATTATAGTCGTTCTTGAATGTCCAGTTAATGCCTTTCGATCCGTCAGAAGGTCTCCATTTGGTTGCACCCCAGTTTTTGTCATCGTTGTGATAAAAAAGAACAACAGATTTTATCTCCGTATAAGTTGTCTGTATCTTTTCAAATGCATCTTTAAACCATTCTGCACGCGCACCACCGTAATTGGTACTTCCGAACTCTGATAACATCACAGGTTTGTTGAAAGCCATTATACGATCATGGAACGGTTTGTATAAATCTTCAAATCCGACCCACTTACCACTGGAGTTTGCAAGTCCGTAATTCAAATTGGTAACACCGATCCAATCAACAAAATCATTACCCGGATAATATTTTTCAACCGCATCTTCTTCCCATGGATTCCACACCCAGGTAACATTGGTTGCACCCATTTTATTAAAAAATTTTACCACATACTGATGTGCATGTATGTATTCATCGGGTGTATTTCCGCCTCCGTAAAATGACCATGGGTAAGCAGGATTATCCATTTCATGTGCAAAACGGATCATAACAGGTTCACCAAAATCGCGGATCTTTAGTGCATAAGCCATGATGTATTTATCTAATTTACCTGACAGGATTCCATCAAAAACCCGCCAGTCAACGGAGAGGTTTTTATCGGAAGAAAGTTCAGGGAAATTATGCGAGTATGGTTCCCACGTGATCATAGGTATGCTTCCGTTTTTACGGATCTTTCTTAAAAGTTCTATTGGAAAATGTTCAAGGCTTTTAGGTCCCCATGATTGGTAAAGTGAAACAATTTCGAATTTATTATTAATCAGTTTTTCAATATTCAAAACAGGAGTTAATGAATTTTGATCTTCTACATCAGGAATAAAAATACCTGTATAAAATCCTCCTGTCTTTTTCTCTGCAGGTGCACTAATTTCTGCCTCATTAAGTACCGGATTTGATAGCTGAATTCTGTAACCGTTGCCGGAAACAAAAATAAAAGCGAGTAAAGCGAATACGATAGCTCGCTTGCATAAAAATTTTGTTGTGAAAAGATAGGAGCGATGCAATGTGTGTTTAATATTATCTGCAAACTTATAGAACGATTTTCCAATTGCAATTGAATGTTTGATATAAGTGATCAAATGCTGCTGACCTATCCAGCAAACATACAGCAAACACAAGGCATTGATTAACGAAAAAGCCGCCATGAAAATGGAGTATGGAGACCAGTCTTTGATTAACCCGATGGGAATTGCAACGAGACAAATAATTCCCGCAATAAAATTGATAAGGCTGTGCTTCCATTCATTCAAAATCTCATTGTCTTTCGGAGTGGGTATGTACGGTATTTTTTTTCTGAAAATGGTTAATACAAATCCCATGATATAAATCCACCACGTTCCCATTCGCAATACACCTCCTGTTAAGTGCAATCCTCTTTCTTCCTTTGATGCAAGCCAGCGTTGCGAGTATACTCTTATCAATAAAGCCATGATAAGCAATGGCAGAAATAAAAGCATGAAATCAGGCAGACTTGTTTTCCAGACAGGTTTGGCAAGCAGCAGTGCAAGTACTGGAATCAAAATATCAAACAGCGTTACAAAACCATTCAGGTAATGAAATGGCAATATAAAGTAGTGAAATTTTTGTTTCCATTTTAGCTTGGTAAAAATTTTGGGCAACACATTCACTAATAAATCAAATGTTCCTCTCGACCATTTCAATTGCTGACTGTAATAAGCAGAAATAGAGGAAGGCACTAATCCGCGGGCAACCACTTCGGGCACATATACTGACTCCCAACCTGCAGCGTGAAGCAGCATTGAGGTGTGCATATCTTCTGCTAATCCGGGCGCATGACCTCCGATGGAATCAAGCGCAGCTCTTCTGAATGTGCAATTAGCGCCAATCGCTTGTGCGGTTCCGTAACTATTCATGCCCATCATCAGCGGTCCGTAAAACTGATAAGTTTGTTCAGCAGCGCCTCTTGCCACTTTGCTTTCTTCATGATTGTAATACGCCTGTACCACCTGCACAAAACCTATTTTGTCATTATTAAAATAAGGTAACACTACATTCAGAAAATTCGGATATGGAATATGGTCAGGATCAAGAATTACTGTGATTTCTCCCGTAGCCTGCTTTAATGCATTGTTAATATTTCCTGCTTTTGCATCTATTTTTACCTGACGGGTTACATGCACCACTCCCAACGTATCACATATTTTTTTCAGGTAGCTGTCATCAGCTTCATCGCATAAATAAGTGGTGTGAGGATAGGTAACTGCTTTCATTGCCTTCAGCGTTTTTATAACCATTTCATAAGGTTCGCCTTTGCAATAGGTGGTAAGCATGTCAACTGTCCAATGTTTTTCTTCTAATAATTGTGGTGGTTCAGGGTAGCTTATGCTGAAGTAATGAAACCACTCATGCAACCATCTGAACAATTTAAAGAGCAAGGCGGAAGTGAGCATCCAGTAAAGCCATGAACTGCCTCTGTTTTCAGGTTGAAAAAACCAAAACAAAAAAATGAACATGCTAATCACACCGAGAATAATTATAGCACGTAGCTCAAATAATTGCTCCTTTGTTGGTTTTCGCAAAGCAATTCTTCGTAATTTACTAATACTGTTTTTTTTCTTCAACATCATTGTGAAGTGTTATCCTGCGAAATGTAAACCCCGTTAATTACATTGGAATTATAAAAAGGTTTTATACCGGTTATATAAATGGCAGGTATTCCACTATTTAAAAAGAATATTAATTAAGTCATTTCAACATGAGCATTGGTTTGCTATTCTCATTATTTTGTTAGCAAGTTACATAAAAATATTTGCTCATACAAATTATATTCATTTGTTAAATTTTATGGTTTTAATAAATGAGGGAATAAACGGAACATGAAAGTTTAATTATATAACCAAAAATAATTTTCAGGAAACTAATTCACCGAACAAATCATAATCCTCTGCATGCGTGATACGCACATTGGCAAAATCTCCTATGCGTATATAATTTTGTTTTGCTTCAATCAATACTTCATTATCTACTTCGGGGGAATCGAATTCCGTTCGACCGATAAAATATTCTCCTTCTTTACGATCAAACAAAACTTTAAACTCCTTACCAATTTTCTGCTGGTTGATTTCATTGGATACTTCTTGTTGAACAGCCATCACTGCACCTGCTCGTTCCTGTTTAATGTCTTCAGGCACATCATCATTCAATAAAAATGCATGTGTATTTTCTTCGTGTGAGTAAGTAAAAATTCCTAGGCGGTCAAATCGTGTTTGTTTTACAAATTCCAATAACTGTTGATGATCTTCTTCCGTTTCTCCGGGATAACCGGCAATCATTGTGGTGCGTAATGCAATTCCAGGAACACGATCACGGATAGTGTTTACGAGATCGGTTGTTTTTTGATGTGTTGTTCCTCTTCGCATACTTTTCAGCATGTTGTCACTGATGTGCTGCAATGGCATATCAAGATAATTGCAAATATTTTTCCGTTCACGCATTACATCCAGAACTTCCAATGGAAATCCGGAAGGAAATGCATAATGCAACCGAATCCATTCAATACCCTCCACATCTGATAAATGTTTTAATAAATCAGCAAGTCTTCTTTCGCGATAAATATCGAGACCGTAGTATGTTGAATCCTGAGCAATCAGCAACAATTCTTTTGTTCCATTCTTAGCAAGCAATCTTGCTTCCTGCACCAATGCCTCTATCGGTTTTGAAATATGATTGCCACGCATCAATGGTATCGCACAAAAAGAACAAGGACGATCACAACCTTCTGAAATTTTTAAGTATGCAAAATGTTTTGGTGTGGTTAATATCCGCTCACCAACCAGTTCATGTTTATAATCTGCACCTAATGTTTTTAATAAGCGTGGTAAATCACGTGTTCCGAAATACGCATCAACATTCGGAATTTCTTTTTCCAGATCAGGTTTGTAGCGTTCACTCAAACAACCGGTAACAAAAAGTTTATCAATCTTTCCATCTTGTTTTGCACGGGCATAATGTAAAATGGTATCAATGCTTTCCTGTTTAGCGTTATCAATAAAACCACAGGTATTGATCACAACAATATTGGCGTCATCATCATCACCATCATGCTGCACTTCCATTTGATTGGCACGTAACTGGCCCATCAACACTTCAGAGTCAACAACATTCTTGGAACAACCAAGTGTTACAACATTAATTTTATTTGTACGGAGTGATTTAGTGCGCACGTTGCAATGAGTTTTATTTATAAGTATTGAAATAATTTCAAATTCTTCCTCTATATAAATCATAAACTGGAAAAATTAAATCCCAGTCTTTTCCCCATACAAGATTTCCACTTTCAATTTTAAATTTTTTGAAAAATTCAGGATTTTTATACTTATTATATTGAGGATGAGAATGAGTGGAGAAAAAATTTTCCAAATCAACTATCTGTTCATTGCTGTCGTTAAAATGAATCTTGATTTTGTAGCCACTCAAGTATTCCGCATTTGTAACTGAAATTGTTTTCATTTACTTTATTTTTTTTGTGATCCTCTCGGTTTTAATTGTTTTCCTAAGCACAAAAAAGTCGTTCCATTTTGAAGCTATTTTATGATTGTACTTTTTTGAAAAAGTCAGCGCCTCGCTTAGTTTATTTGATGGCAAAGGCATCCTTCCCCTTACTTTTTTTACTTTAATGTCAACTAGTTTTCCATTTTCAAAAATGAATTCCAGTTTACTTTCAAATTCCTGGTATTGAGCATGTAAATGAATTGGCAAATGTTCATCGCTGTAAAAAAGAAAAACTATTCCGAAGTATTCAAAAATTTTTGGCATCAATAATTAATTTTTATTTAATACATCGCATTGAATTTACTCTTATCATATTTAATTCTTACTTCCGCAGGAAGAATTGAATTAATCTGGTTAAATAAATCTGCAAGCAAATACACATAAGCATTGGTTGCTTTGGTACTAAAATTTTTTTTCTGCTTCTCAATCGTTACTTCTATTACTCTGGGAAAATGCTCTGCAGAGATATAGTCAAAATTGCTGTACTCATTAAAATAAGTTTCTTTTAAACTATCTGCGGAATAATTCGCAATAAATTTTTCCAATTGATTTTTTTCTGAGGTAGTTAATTTGCGTTGTAAGTAGTCAACATTACTTCTTCCATAATCTGATTTGGCTTTTATTATTAAACTATCTTGTGTGATATGGTATAAATTAGTTTGATGTTGAAGCCCTGCATTATCGCTGATATCAATTGTAAAAGTTTGTGCATTTGCTGAAATTGAAAACACCAACGCTAAAATGGTAAGAGATGCTTCGTGCCTCAGCATAACAAATCTCTCGTGACTTGTCATGCTGAGGTACGAAGCATCTCTCAAAATTTTTTTAATTAAAAGCAACATCTCAATTCATTTTAAACAAAGAATCAACAAACTCTTTTCGATCAAACAATTGAAGGTCATCTATCTTTTCCCCAACACCAATATACTTTACAGGTATTTTAAATTGGTCAGCAATACCAATCACAACACCACCTTTTGCTGTACCATCTAATTTTGTTAATGCCATTGCATTCACTTCTGTGGTGGCAATAAACTGGCGAGCCTGTTCAATCGCATTTTGCCCTGTCGAAGCATCCAGCACCAATAATATTTCGTGCGGTGCCTCCGGAATTACTTTCTGCATCACACGTTTTATTTTGGAAAGCTCATTCATTAAATTGATTTTATTATGAAGTCTTCCTGCTGTATCAATGATTATTACTTCAGCACCTTGTGCTTTACCTGCAACTACAGTTTCATAAGCAACTGAGGCAGGATCGGCACCCATTCCCTGGTTGATGATTGATACATCTGCACGCTTGCTCCAAACAATCAACTGCTCAACGGCTGCTGCGCGAAAAGTATCTGCTGCACCGAGTATAACTTTTTTTCCTGCTTTTTTAAATTGATGTGCAAGCTTACCAATGGTTGTTGTTTTGCCAACTCCATTCACTCCCACCACCATTATAACATAAGGATTTGCCGGTAAATCTTCCAGCATTTTAAAATCATTCAATCCTGTTGAATTATTTTCAGACATCAATGCCGAAATTTCTTCACGCAGTATAGCATTTAATTCTGATGTGCTATTGTATTTATCTTTTGCTACCCTTGTCTGAACACGGTTCACAATTTTTAAAGTAGTCTCAACACCCACATCAGATGAAACCAAAATTTCTTCCAGGTTGTCAAGTACAGAATCATCAACGACTGATTTCCCGAAAACTGCTTTGGTAAGTTTTGAAAAAAAACCTTCCCGTGTTTTTTCCAAACCCTTGTCGAGTGATTCTTTTTTCTCTTTATTAAAAAGACCGAACAGTGCCATTGGTGGATTTTGGGATATAAAGATTTAGGGATTTGAATTTAGCAGAAAACAAAAAAGCCTCTTTCTTTCGAAAGAAGCTATATTTCGATCACATTATAAGTAGGTTATTTCTCTTTCAGGAAATCTTTGATGTGGTCGTTATGTACCACTTCCTGCTTAAATGTGTAAGCACCTGTAATGGGTGACTTGATCATTTTTATCACTTTAGAAAATTCTTTTCCTTTTCCTGTTTTAAGTGTTGCAACAACTTTCTTTGCCATGTTTTGAGAGTTTAAAAGTTCAAAGTTTAAAGTTTAAAGTTTTTGGCATTTAACCGTAAACCGTAAACCGTAAACCGTAAACTGAATTTACTTGATTTCTTTATGAACGGTCATTTTCTTCAGGATCGGATTGTATTTCTTCAATTCCAATCTATCCGGAGTGTTTTTCTTATTCTTTGTAGTAATATAACGTGAAGTGCCGGGCATGCCACTGGTTTTATGTTCAGTACATTCCATTATCACTTGTATTCTACTGCCTTTCTTTGCCATTGTTAATATTTTTTGGAAACGGGACGCAAATATAGAAGAATTTTTTAATGTAGCAATCGAAATGCTATCGCCAATTTCATAAAAATTACTTCTTGTTTATTCCTGTGAAAGGACTTTCCTCTTTCATCAGTTGCTCGATGGCATCAATAGTGCTTGGTAATGATTCACTCATCACTTTATAACCATTTTCTGTGATCAGCACATCATCTTCAATCCTGACACCGATATTCCACCATTTCTTATCACAAGGCGAATTTTCAGGAATGTAAATTCCCGGTTCCACAGTGATTACGGAATTCGGTTTTAAATCTCCATAAGTTCCCGGATCATGAACATCAAGCCCGAGGTAATGAGATGTGCCATGCATAAAATAGGTATCAACATCTTTTTCATCTTTGATAATACCCAAATCCTTTAAACCCTTTGCAATCACCTCCTGTGCAGCATTATGCGGAGCGCGAAATTTATTACCGGGTTTGCATTCTTTAAATCCCGCATGCTGTGCATCATACACTAACTGGTAAATTAATTTTTGTTCTGATGAAAAATGTCCGCTCACTGGTATTGTCCTGGTTATATCGGCTGTGTAACCATGATATTCTGCTCCCATATCCACCAGTAAAACATCATTTGCAGTAAGTTTCTTCCGGTTAAATGTATAATGCAACACACATGAGTTATTTCCACCTCCGGCTATTGAGGGATAACCCGGATATTCTGATCCACTCTTTTTCATGTAATATTCTACAATTGCCTGTGCCTGATATTCAGTAAAGCCAGGTTCAACTGATTTTATCATTTCATTAAAACCAGCTATAGTTATGTCAATGGCTTTTTGTAAAAGTTGTAATTCTTCCGGTTGTTTAATCTCCCGCAGTTGCGCCATGTATTTTGATCGTCTGTTGGCATCGTACTTATCCTGGTAAGTGCTGGTTTTCTGTTGAAATTTAGCCACCAGCCCTGCAAGATCTATTTTTTCGCTTCTGTCTTTATTCGGACCATCCGGAAAACCCACGTAGATATGATCCATCTCCCCGAAAGGGATATTTATTTTATCAAAATCATAATTATTATAAACTGCCTGGCAAGTCAGATTTCTTTGAGCCCCTTCCACTCCGAGACGTTTGCCTGTCCAGGTTTCTTGTGCTGGATTTCGTGGCTGCACAAACAACAGTTCTTTGCATTTGCTACCTTCTATCTGCTCCTCCTCTTTAAAAATCACAAGCATTGAATTAGGTTCCTGGTATCCGCTTAAGTAATAAAAATCAGGATCCTGGCTATATTGATAATCCACATCATTAGAACGGTTTCGGATGGGGTTAGCAAAAAACACGGCAACCGAGTTTTCCGGCATCAATTGGCGCAAAGCTTCTCTGCGTTCAGCGTGAAATTTTGGTGTTAACCTGTCTGTGTCGTCCCATTGGGCGAAAACAGCATTTGAGTGGTTGGTGAGGACACCAACCACGAACCAAAAGAAAACCGGCAGCTTGCGTATCATGATCGGGATATTATCATTAAAAACAAACTGCCGGTTCTTATCCCCTCTCCTTTGGGAGAGGGTGAGGGTGGAACTATATTTTACCTTTAACGATAGCTCTTGAAATAGCTTCGCTGATACCGATTTTATTAATCGTTCGCAAAGCCGAAGTGCTTACCTTCAAAGTAATCCATTCTCCTGTTTCTGGCATAAAGAATCTTTTAACATGCAGATTTGGATTAAACCTGCGCTTGGTTTTAGCATTGGAGTGGCTAACGTTATTGCCAACGATGGATGTTTTTCCGGTTAAATCACAAATCTTAGACATGACTATTATTTTTTTTGGGAGGGCAAATGTATAGAAAAAGGTTCAAAGTTTTAGGATTGATCATTATATATCGGTAAAATTTATCTGCAAACGGCTAATTTTTTTGTGATTACCTTTTCATCAATCCTTATGCTAATGGTATAAATACCGTTTGTGAAAGGTGTTGTATTTAAATTGATTAGTTTTTGTCCATTTTCTGTTTCACCTAAATTATGGATAAGTATCGTTTCACCTAAAATGGTTTTTATCTGAACAGTTACTCTGCTTTTCTTTTTAAGATCAATTGTTAGCGATGCATGATCAGTAGCAGGATTTGGGTAAAGATTAATCGCATTTACCTCGCTTATTTCTATTTCATTTAAACCAACTATAAAGGAATTTAAGTTTGCCGGGTTTCCGTTAATAGTAAAATCAGCATCAGTCAATTGAATTCCATCCAGGTAATGATGTTCCACAGGTAGTTCTGCAAGAGATAAAATTTTAGTGTAGGTGCATGGTATCGTATATATACCTGTAGCTCCCATTACATAAGGAGCGATATTCAGAAAAGTGCATTCACCGTTTGTTAGCGGAAGGCTGGATGTTGCATTGGACGCCATGGTCCACAATCCGGTATTTACATTAAATGCTTTTAGATGAATGTCAGGGTTAAGATTATCATACGTTCCGAAAGCAAGCGTATCGGTATCCATCCAACCAAAAAATAATTTATCACCGTTCCATGTTTTGGCAACCTGTGCACGGTTGGTTTCTGAAATAAAAGAAGTGGTACCCGGAAATATGGCTTCAAACGTTTCCGGTTTATCCAGCAGTTCTGCTTTCCAGTTGGTGCCTCCGTCAATGGTATATACATCAAACAAGCCCCATGTTCCTGGAGTAATGTTAATGCTGAATGAACCTGCCAGTGGAGCTATAGGACAAACAATATGCAGGTTCCCGTTTATATCAACCGTACCGTCACTTTCTGTCCACGTGCTGTAAATGCCGTTGCCGGTTCCACCCAGTAAATTATTTATTGTTCCTGAACCTGTACCATTGAATGTGATATAATGCACATCACCCCAGGTTTGCCCTCCATCTGTTGTTTTTATAATTCCCAGGTTATAAGCTGAGTCAGGTGCAAGATTATTGAAGTTATAATGTCCGTTAATCCATGCATACCCTGTCAATCCGTTATTGGCGAAAGCCACACCACACTTGCCCGCATAATTTGCATTGCCATTATTATCATCATCCACAGGAATGTTTAAAAAGATGGTGGAGTAATTCATATCGTTAGTTCCATTCCATACACCATGACGCAGTTGCAAAGTATCATCATAGGATTGAAAATTACCTGCAGTTAATCTTGCATCAACTACAAAAGTTTCTCCCTGTTGGGTAATGATCATAGCGTCCGGAAAACTCAAATCAGTTCCATCAGGATAAGGATGTGTATTAATTGTTTGGGTTGGATTGAGTGAAGGACCTAAGCTACCTGTTCCAAAAGCATCGGCAAACCAACTGTTGTTTTGATTCAGTGGAGCATAATAAGTGAGGTAAGAATTGTTTGGATTTAAATTTCCCGAGGGATTATAAATTACTGCATTGGGTAAACGGGCACTGTTGTTTCCCGATACATTATTATAAACAGGTCCCTGATTAATACTCCATGTTGCTCCTCCGTTTTTTGATACATCAAAAAATAATTCACCTGAGTTATTTCCTGAACCGATAGATGGATCAGCGCGGTGAATAAAAGTGATGGTGGCAACTATGGGATTGCAGTCTAAAGCTGTGCGAAAGCCCTGGCTGGTGTACGCATTAGCTGATGACCCAATTACAATATCATTGATAGAGGTGGTTTTGTTCAAAGTTGCATTTTGTGCAAAGGCAAAGTTCAGATTCAAGAATGCGCAGGTAAGTAACAATTTATTCATAGTTATTATCAGTATTGAATATGGTTTTACAAAGTAAGCCGATTTAAATTCGTTAATGATAACGATCCTGAATTAATATTGGAAAGGAGGATAAAAAAAGAAGCTGCCCTTTTGAGACAGCTTCTTAATAATATTAAAATTGAAATTTATTGAACAATCATCTTGCGGCTCACTTTCTGATCGCCAGCAGTTACTGTATAGAAATAAACTCCTGCATCAAAATGTGTTGCATCCACACGAATGCTCATAACACCTGCATTTGCTGCATTATGTTTTTCGCTGTAAACAACTTGTCCTACCATATTTGTAATCTCTAAGCTTACATCACTTGTCTTGGTAAGGGTAACATCTATAGTAGTGAAACCATTTACCGGATTTGGATGATTAGCAGAAACCCAATCATTAGAAGCTGAATTATGATCTTTAACACCTAAAACTTCAGATGGAGCTACACAAACATAAATAATATCAGATGGACTTAAGAGATTATTTTGCTGCTGAGTGCCTGCGGCCTGTAATGAATGTCCTGGAGCGGGGTCACGCTGATATACGATGTGAATGCAATTGTTATCAACTACTGTAGCAACACTTGGCCATACTGCCTCCTGGAAATCACCATCTGGAGTTGGATTCACTGTGAAAGGAGTTGACCAGGTAGCTCCAGCGTCAGGAGATCCTACAATAAAAATATGCTTGAATGATTCCTGCCATGCAGTAGTATCTGCACGCTCATCAAGAGCTGAATAAGCAACAAAAATTCTGTTGTTTGCATCTATACCGATTGAAGGCTGACCAGCTAATCCTACGTTATAAACTCCAAAACCCGGATCTGTACTATCAGCAGGATTGGTTGCAATATCAATCTGACCGTTTCCATTAAAATCTTCTGGAGCTGCTATAATAATTGGAGCACTTGCACCCATGTTTTCATTCCAATACAGTAAACCTGTTGGATCTGTTGGGAAAAAGCTTTCATTAGCAGTACCTGAATCTTGAGAAACTACCATGTGTCCCCATGCAAGGTGGCAGATATTATTATTATCAATTGTTACTGTTACATCACCTGCATTACTTTCAATTTGCTCACCAATACCATCGCCTGTTGTATCAGTATTTTGTGTTGCAGGATCATAAGGCTGGCCAAGTGGAAATGCAGAAACTACAGTTCTTGTCCATGTAGCGCCATTATCAAGAGATTTAAATAATACAACATCATTAGTAAATCCACCTGTAACTACAGCTACAACATCACCACGTGCATCCACATGATATTCTTCAGCCCCTACACCAGCCATAAAAGTTGCATTTGTTCCAGGAATCTGTATGTGATCATCAACCCATGTCATTCCACCGTCTGTTGAACGGCTGTAAGTCAATGGTCCATTTTGTCCTAATACCGGAGTAGTACCTGTTCCCTGTGAGTTTACAATAACATGTACTGAGTTTCCAGCGGCTCCGCCCAAAGCAAAGCGAGACCAAACATCAGCCTGACTTGGTAATAGATTAAAAGTACCAACAAAAGTAGTATCCCATGGTCCGGTACCTTTTACTGGACGGTGATCACACATTAAACCCTGACCTCCAGTGTGTGCACAGGTCCATTCTCCTGCTTGGAGAGTCCAGTCAATATTAACAAAACCAACTCTTATAGGGTCTATCCTTACAGTAGGAATAGGTCCCCAGTTAGTTCCATCATAATAGTTATAACCTGTTCCTCGGTCAGTTCCATTTGTTCCGCCAATTGGAGTCATCGTCCACACTGCAGAGAGAGTTCCATCCAGGTTGTTTGAAATACGCTTTGCAGTCCCGCGGTTACTTTGTAAGTCATAAATAGTTTGACCTATAAGCGCCTCTGTAAATACTGATGATGAACGTGATGAATAGTGCGAACGGTTAATTGCCTTTGGCAATGTCCCTAAGCGATAAGGAACCTGGTTATCAACAGCCGTAGCTGATTTTTCAGCTTTCATCGGTTTCATCTTTACCGAAACAGGGTGATTTTTAACACCTGCTGCTGTTCTTGAAGATTGTGAATTAACTGTAAAGCTTATGCTGACAGCTAATGCAATTAGTAATAGTTTTTTCATTTTTTTAATGGTTTAAGTGAATATTATGTTTGATATTGTTTTGAAATATTTAGCGGTAAAAATATACATTTTGAAATACAAAACTAAGAATGAAATTTTTTTTACTCAGACTTGACAAGAGGATGACAACGACTTTCTTTCATTAAATTTTTATTACAAGGGTATAACAAAGCAATAAGATTATACAATAAACAGTCCATACCCGAATTGGAATGTATTTGCCCGGCATAATTTTTTTAGTGTGGAAAAGATACAACATCAGCAGACTTTTTTCTACAAAATAAGCTATCACAGTGCCGTAAGCAATGCCCATTAACCCAAAGCGCATCATCAATAAATAACTCGCCATTATATTTACTGTAATTTCTATTACTGAGATAACAAAAATTATTCTGGTTTCTTTCAAAGCCATTACTATTGTTTGTGGAAACAACAACCTGCTTAAGATTAATAAAAGATAAACATTAAAAACAGGAGCACTTGCTGCGAAGTTTTTATTGAAAACCAATGGATAAAACCACTGGCTAGTAAGCAGCAAAACAATACTCACCGGAAATAAAAAATGCATTAGCCTTTCTGATTTTTGTTTAAGTGTGGTCATGCCATCTTCCAGATGATTGGTGCGGCTTAAAACCGGCAGCAAAGCCATGCTGAGTGCATTGGCAAGTAATAATGAAATGGGAAATTCTTTTGCTCCGTAACGAAAAATGGCAAACACTTCTGCTCCGAAAAAATGAGTTACCATCATGCCGTCAATATACTCAGCAGAACCACTCATTAAAAAGCTGAGTAATAATGGCAATGCAAGGTAAAAATGTTGTTTGATAAAGGGACTGTAAAATTTTATTTCACCATGCTCCCATAATAATTTTAACAACCATAATAATTTGAGTACAGCAAGCAATATTAAGCCCTTTATTGAAACTGCCAGGTCATATCCCATATAAAGTGGAACCACTACAACCAATACTGCAGCAGCAAATGACAGGATACCGTATATCAGTAATGCTTTGGGCTTTTCTTGTATCAGATAAATATATTCGATTAAATAGCAGGGATTATTTATAAGCAGAAAAAAAGTGAAAAGATGAAAATATGGTAAAGCATTTTTAGAAAACAAAGTAATTATCATTGGCTCTGCCACCCGCAAAATAACGAATACAGCAATACTGATTATCATGATCAGTACAGCCACATTAAAAAGATATTTTTTCTTTTCTGTATGTGATGGATAAGAGGCAAGCAAAGAGTTTAGCATTGCATTAACCCAAAAAAAGCTCAATGCTGCCGACATAAACATCAGGCTTTCATAAGCTCCTATTATTTCTAAGTTGATATTGCCTTTCGCCAGTAAAATGCCGGTTAGTAAAAAACTTCCAAAACGCAGCAATTGAAATAGCTGCAATCCACTCACATTATTCAATAACCGGAGAAATCTCAAAATGAAATTTTATTCGGGCAAATCTAATTGAAAAGCAAGGAGTATAAATTGAAAAGCAGTTGTTGCTATCATCCGATCCGGTTTTGTGAGAGAAGTAAAAAATTTGCCTGGTAAGTATGATTATTATCATGTTAAAGATTGATACGAATAATGAATGGAGCAAAAAAGCAGAAGTAAATTTGTCTGACTAAAAGATAAAATAAATGGCAGCATCGCTTCCTGTTCACAGTTATGAATTTGCAATACCATCCTCCACTAATATTTATGAAGAAACAAAACAATGGATGTCTGAAATGGGTTTTTATAAAGATGAAATTGAATTTCTTTCACGGCTTGCGCAGAAGTTTTCTTTGAAAAAGAGTGATAAAGAAATTTTAATGATGCTGGAAGGTATTGCTGATCAGCAGAAAAAAATCAATGGAGAGTTGTTTAATCATCTTGGTAAGATAAAGTTAGTTGACGAAAATTCAGTTTCACGCGAAGTATCCAATATTAAAGTTGAACATAAAGACATTGCAAGTGAAGTGTACAGTTATGCCATTTCCATGCGCTTAATTAAAAAACAGGTTTTTCAACTTGCAGATACCCAACTAAAGTCGAGAAAACGCAACAAGCAGATTAATGATGACTATGAAGATGGCGGTATCGCTTTGTGATTTATAAACCCTTAAACTTTGCAAACCGCTTACTCACTTTTCAGTACAACCATCAGATGAATACTTTGTTTGATAATATTCCGGAGCACTACAAGGTACAATGAGCATATTATTTTCTTCCATCACCGGCAAAGGAACAGTGGTATCCAACTAAAGTAACTTACCGGGCTTTTCCTCTTTTGCCTTTAAAATATTCCTGCAACAAACTTCCACATTCTTTTGCCAACACTCCTTTTGTAACTTGTGTTGTAGGATGTAAAACAGATGACTGAAGAGTCTGGTAACCACGTTTAGGATCAGCAGCTCCAAAAACTATACGGGATATTTGCGTCCAGTATGCAGCACCAGCACACATGGGGCAGGGTTCGATGGTTACATACAAAGTGCAATCAATTAAATATTTTGCCTTGAGATACTCTGAAGCAGCACTAAAAGCCAGCATTTCTGCATGCGCTGTTACATCATTAAGCCGCTGCGTCATATTGTGCGTTTTGGCAATGATGGTTTTATTTGCAATCAACACTGCGCCTATTGGTATTTCATCTGCATCATAAGCTTTCTGTGCTTCACTTAATGCAATGCGCATAAAATATTCATCATTTAAAAATTCCATGTCATTTGTATGCGCTAAAAATAACCATTCTCCGTTTTACTTATTTTTGGAGCATTCAATAACAGTGAAAAAAATACTCGATTTCGATTATGAAGATCATCTTGATTTTGCAATGATCGGTATTGTAAGCGCATATAAAGATTTTCGATTGTGCTTCGAGATTAATAAAGTGTTGGAAATAAATCTTTGTAAAGAAGAAGATCTCGAAATGAAAAAAATGAAAAGAGGTTCAGCCAGTTTATTCTCTTTATACAATTACAGCAATGTTGACAATGAGCAATACATTGTTCTCGCCAACAAAGGCAGTAATGGTCATTTTATTAATGAGCTGAAACATGTTGATTACTTCATGCTTATCCGCAACCTTTCTCCTTTTAATTCCATAGAGACTATTACCGGTAAGCTAAAGCACATTTCATTGATCACAAACATTACCGTGCTTGAAGCCGTTGATTACAAATCTTCAGAAAATTTTTTGATAATAGATGTTTGAGAGTACGAAGAAGTTATCGCGGAGCATTATTGACTCGAATATTATTTTAATTTATAATCTTCCCGATGAATCGGGACTAAAATTACAAAAGTGATACAACGTTATAACCGGACAAAAATAGTTGCCACCATTGGTCCTGCAAGTGCTGATAAAGATATAATGGAAAAACTTATTCGGGCAGGTGTTGATGTATGCAGAATCAACAGTTCGCATGGAAATTATGAACTGATGGAAAAAGCAATCCGTAATGTACGCGAATTGAATGAAGAATTGCATACACATGTTGCCATTCTGTTTGATCTGCAGGGACCCAAACTTCGCATTGGTGATCTTGAAAAAGAATTTGAATTGAAGGAAGGTGATTCATTAACGCTGACAACCATAGAATGCATTGGCACTCCTAAAAAAGTTTATATCAAATATCCGCAGTTTGTAAAAGATGTTTCAGTGGGTGAAAGTGTTTTGATCAATGATGGAAATATTGAGTTACGAATCAGCAGTAAAATATCTGATGAGGAAGTAGAAACAGTAGTGTTGCATGGAGGTGTATTATCATCACGTAAAGGAGTAAATCTGCCACACACGCAAATCTCATTACCAAGTCTTACAGAAAAAGATTTAAAGGATCTTGATTTTGCCTTGCATTTTGACGTGGAATGGATTGGGTTGAGTTTTGTGCGTAAAGCCGAAGATGTTATTGAGTTAAAAAAAATAATCAGGGAAAAAGAAAGTTATTCGCGTGTGGTGGCAAAAATTGAAAAGCCGGAAGCAGTTGTGAATATTGATAAGATTATTGAAGTATCAGATGCAGTGATGGTGGCGCGTGGAGATTTAGGTGTGGAAATGCCAATGGAACAAGTTCCCGTTATCCAGAAAACAATCGTATTCAAATGCAATGCTGCAAGCAAGCCGGTGATTATTGCCACACAGATGATGGAGAGCATGATTACCAATTTCCGGCCCACACGTGCGGAGGCAAATGATGTGGGCAATGCTGTGTTTGATGGTTCGGATGCATTAATGCTGAGTGCTGAAACATCTGTAGGAAAATATCCGGTACAGGCAGTGCATGCAATGCAAAAAATTATTACAGAAGTTGAATTGTTAGATGAAATTTATTTCCGTGAAAACCCACCAAAAAAAGAAAGCCGCAATTATATCGCTGATTCTATTTGCTATACTGCATGCAGGCTCGCACATCAAACCAATGCGTCTGCAATTGTAGCAATGACGCATAGCGGTGCAACAGGATTTAAGATCGCAGCACACCGTCCTAAAGCCAATATTTATATTTTTACTGATAACAAACCATTGCTTTGTACTTTAAACCTTGTGTGGGGAGTACGAGGTTATTATTATGATAAATACGAAAGCACGGATATAACTTTTATTGATATAAAAAATTGTTTACTCAGTGATGGCTTGCTGGAAACCGGTGAAATGTTTATCCACATCGCAAGCACACCGTTACATGAAAAATCAACTTCAAACACAATCAAACTTGCTCAAATAGATTAATCAACCATGGAAATAAAATTATTAAAAGAAATATGTGAAACAGCCGGTGCACCGGGCTACGAATACCGCATAAGGGAGCTGGTATTGCGTGAAGTTAAGTCACTTGTTGATGAAGTAACAATTGATAAGATGGGCAATGTGATTGCATTGGTTAAAGGTGCTGAACGAAAAAAAATTATGGCATCTGCACACATGGATGAAATTGGTTTTATTATCACTCATATTGATGACAAAGGATTTTTACGGTTTCACACTTTAGGTGGCTTTGATCCGAAAACACTTACAGCGCAAAGAGTGATTGTGCATGGAAAAAAAGATATTGTGGGTGTAATGGGTTCCAAACCTGTACACCTGATGTCACCTGAAGAAAAAAACAAAGCACCACAATTGCATGATTATTTTATTGATGTAGGAATGAAGCGTGAAGAAATTATTGAATTAGTAAACATTGGAAACACAGTAACACGTCAGCGTGATTTAGTAGAGATGGGTGATTGCGTGAGTTGTAAATCCATTGATAACCGGGTGTCAGTTTTTATTTTGATAGAAGTTTTAAAAAGACTTAAAAAACCCCCTTACGATTTTTACGCAGTATTTTCAGTTCAGGAAGAAGTGGGTTTACGTGGTGCATCAGTAGCCTCTCACACCATAGATCCTGATTTTGGTTTTGGGTTGGATACAACAATTGCTTTTGATACACCCGGAGCATTGCCTCATGAGGCCGTAACACGCTTAGGCGAAGGAGCAGGAATTAAAATAATGGATTCATCCACTATTTGTGATCACCGTATGATTGCCTACATGAAACAAACCGCTGACCGTTATAAAATAAAATGGCAGCCTGAAATATTGCCAGCCGGAGGAACAGATACCGCAGGTATTCAAAGAAGTGGTAAAAACGGTTCCATATCCGGTGCTGTCAGCATTCCTACAAGACATATTCACCAGTCAATTGAAATGGCAAACAAAAAAGATATTGAAGCCTGCATTGAACTTTTGAAAAACTGCATAATGCATTTACATGAATATGACTGGGAGCATTAACTCCATTTACAAATTTTAAGAGTGGGTGTTAAGCTAACGAAATGAAAATCAAAAAATATTAGAGTATTTGTTAGTAAGAATCTTTGATAGGTGATAATTAAATTGTATTCATGCCGTTATTAAAAACAATCCAATGGAAAAGCATTCAGTTTTTGAAAGGATAAATAATTGGGCAAGACGGTCAATAACGTTGAAGCTTATTTCAATCGGAATTCTTATTTTGATTCTTCTTATTCCAACTTCGATGCTAACATCATTGATTTATGAAAGACAGAATATCCGCGACAGTGCTATTGAAGAAGTAAGTTCTAAATGGGGTAATCGTCAGACGTTTGGTGGTCCCGTGCTTTCCATCCCATACACTTCAACCGTTAGAGATGCAAAAGGAAATTCAGAAACAATCATCCGTTATGCTCATTTTCTTCCTGAGCAGATTAATATCAACGGAATCCTTTCTCCTGAAAAACGTTATCGTGGTATATACGTAGTGGTTTTATATAATTCAAAGCTTCATGTCACAGGAAAATTCAACTATCCGGATATAAACGCATTGGATATTCCTGAAAATAATTATTTATATAAGGATGCTTTTATATCACTTGGCATTACTGATATGAAAGGAATCAATGAAGCAGTTAACTTGAAATTGAATGATACAACCTATTCATTCAATCCTGGATTACCTACTCATGATATATTTACATCAGGCATAAGTTTTAAAATTGATCTGGAGAAACAAACAGAATTTAATTTCGAATTTGATCTTAATCTGAATGGCAGCACATCAATTAATTTTCTTCCGTTAGGTAAAGAAACCAATGTCGCACTGCAATCAAACTGGAACAACCCTAGTTTTGAAGGCTCATTCCTTCCTGATAAGCGCGCAATCAACGCACAAGGGTTTTCTGCTAATTGGAAAGTGCTTCAGCTTAATCGCAACTATCCACAACAAGGAACAGGTTCTTTCATTTCAAATAATGGGGAGGATAATGTTGCAGGAAATAATCAGGTTTCGTTTGGGGTGAAGCTATTGCTTCCAATTGATGAGTATCAGAAAACCATGCGTTCAGTAAAATATTGTGTTATGTTTATCATTATCACTTTTCTTACTTTCTTTTTTGTTGAAGTGCTCAATAAAAAAAGAATACATCCCATTCAATATTTACTTGTGGGCTTTGCAGTCTGCTTATTTTATGTATTGCTGCTTTCAATTTCTGAACATCTCAAATTTGACTCCGCTTATCTTATAGCCTGTTTGAGTTGTCTTGCACTGATTACATTTTACGTGAAATATATTTTTAAAAACAATAAACTCACTGTAATTTTTTCTTCTTTACTGCTCTTGCTTTATGGATTTTTCTATTCGTTAATGCAATTAGAAGATTATGCTCTGCTACTTGGAAGTGTTGGCTTGTTCATCATACTCACCACCATTATGTACTTAACGAGAAAAATTGATTGGTATGGAATAAGCTCAGGCGAACAGAGTGAATAAAAATCAGGATATTGAAATAAAACCTGGAATTGTATTAAAATTTTTATTAATATCTTTACCCCCGATTAAAAAATAAATGGCTAAGGTAACTTTCAATAATAAAGACAGTGCGTTTTATGACACTGTTAAGCAACGTGTTGAAGAATATTTCACAAAAAACAAAATTCGCTACACAGGTAATTTTTCCTTGTATATAAAAGCACTAACGCTTGTTCCGGTTGCTATTGGTATTTATTTGTTTTTATTAACCGGTAATTATTCTGCATTTGCAGGATTATTGCTTGCAGGTTTATTTGGCTTCGTACTTGCAAGCATCGGTTTCAACATTATGCATGATGCATGTCATGGAAGCTATTCATCCAAAAAGTGGATCAATTACATGATGGGGCTTTCGCTGAATTACCTTGGCGGAAACTCATTCATCTGGAAACAGAAACATAATGTAGTGCATCATACTTACACCAATGTGGATGGAATTGATGATGACATTGCCAAGATGCCTGTTATCCGTCAGTGCACTTCACAGAAATGGGTGCCTGCGCATAAGTATCAGCATATTTACAGTGTTTTAGTGTATGGCTTGTCATCCTTCCTTTGGGTTTTCTTAATGGACTTTGTAAAATATTTCAGCAAGAAAATTTATCAAACACGTTTGAACAATTTTAACACACAGGAGCACATTATTTTCTGGTTATCCAAAGTAATGTATGTGCTGTTTTATATTGCTATCCCTGTTTATTTCGTGGGTGTGTTACCATGGCTCTGTGGTTTTTTTGCAATGCATCTGGTGATGGGATTCACTCTTGCAATGGTATTTCAGTTAGCACATGTTGTGGAGGATACACACTTTGTGGATGCAACTGAAAATCCGCAGAAGATAGAAGAAGAATGGGCGATTCACCAGGTTCGCACCACAGCAAATTTTGCAACGCATAATAAAATCATTAACTGGTTTGTAGGCGGATTAAATTTTCAGATTGAGCATCATCTTTTTCCACGTATTAGCCATGTGCACTATCCTGCCATCAGTCGTTTAGTGGAAGAAACCTGTCGCGAACATGGAATACGGTATGTTAACTATCCAACCTTACAGGCAGCTGTTGCCTCTCATTTCCGTTTTATGAAATACCTGGGAAAGAGAAATGAGTCAGTAGTAGGGAGTGGAACCATTTTACCTGTTTAGTCACGATCATTTAATCTGCACTACGATTTCTGATTCGTAATATCCGTTACTGATTCGTTGTGGTATGCAGCAGTTATTCTTCCGGTAATTTCACATCATCCTGCACAATAAAAGCAGTGTTGTAATCAATCTGAATTTCCTTTAAAAACTTCACTGCTTCCAGGCGGGTTTTAAAATCACCCACACGCAATTTAAAATTGGGCTGATGATAAAGCACATAAGCACCTGCCTTTGGATATTCGTGCAGAAATTCTGTTCTCATCTCATTAGCATGATTACGATCGTTACCAAAATATAGCTGAACACGATATCCGGGCATTGACTGACGCACAGCATTCAGCTTTTTATGTTTTTCTACTAACCGGTTTGCAACACTATCCTGCGGTGCAATAGAAGTTTGTGCAAAAATTATTTGAGATAGAAATAATAAAGTAAGAAACAAGAGCTTATACATACAATGATTTGTAAGAGCCAAAATTAATAAGTTCAGCTATTAAAACTAAGAGGTCACTGTTATTAGGGGTTAGGGATTTTTACCTACAACTGAGCAGCATTTTATAAAAATTAAACAGGCTCTAAGTGTAAATGCCCATCTTTTTGAAAGCTTTAACTCCGTAATTTTGAAAAAAATAAAACCTTTCTTTTACTACAGCGTATATATGATACTATCAAAAATATCCGGAATGATTTAGCGTTGTGGTAGATCAAAAATCAGGAAGACATGTACAAACACACACTTATTGTTACAATCATTTTATCAATACTAACCGCATCAGCAAAGGCACAGGCGCCCAAGTACAGTAATGAGTTCCTTGCTATTGGTGTAGGAGCACGCGCACTCGCCATGGGTGGAGCACAGGCAGCCACAGTAAGTGATGCAACGGCTGGTTTCTGGAATCCGGCAGGATTGGTAAATACACGCGGTAACATACAGGTGAATTTAATGCACAGTGAGTACTTTGCAGGCATTGCCAAATATGATTACGGATCATTGGCTGCACAGGTGGATGCTACACGTACTGTTGGAGTTTCTGTAATCCGTTTTGCAGTGGATGATATTATTGACAGCACTGAGCTTATTGATAAAGATGGAAACATTAATTACGATCGCCTTAAATCTTTTTCGGCTGCTGATTATGCGTTTATAGTTTCCCTTAGTAAGAAGATGAAAAAAGAGGGATTGAGGATTGGTGGTAACGCAAAAATTGTACATCGTAAAGTGGGTGATTTTGCCAAAGCATGGGGATTTGGATTAGACCTTGGATTACAATATGAGAAGGACAAATGGAGATTCGGTGCTTTTGGAAAAGACATTACTTCCACTTTTAATGCATGGAGCTTTAACACCGAAAACCTGGAAGAAGTATTTACACAAACAGGAAATGAAATTCCGCAAAATGGTTTGGAAGTTACATTGCCAAAATTAATTCTCGGCACTGCTTACAAAACTCATATTGGTAAAAAAGTTTCGGTGATGCCTGAACTGGATATGGATGTAACATTTGATGGCAAGCGTAATGTGTTGATTAAATCAGATGTGGCAAGCTTTGATCCGCATTTTGGAATTGAATGGGGATATGATGATTTTATATTTCTGCGTGGCGGAGTTTTTAATATTCAAAAAGTAAAAAATATTGATAACAGCACTTCCACTGTGGTGTCACCCAGCTTTGGTGTTGGACTGCGATTAAAAAATATAACCATTGATTATGCACTTTCAAATGTTGGAAAGGATTTAACTTCAAATGTGTTTTCGCTGAAGCTTGATATATTTAAAAAACCGGGGACTAATACTCCGAAGGGATAATTAATTTGATAATGAAAAAACTTTACACATTATTTTTTATTTTTTTAGTTTCATTTGCAAACGCACAGAACTACAATAATGAGTGGATTACTTTTCCTTCAACACAACAATATTCGCTGCAGCAATATTTTAAAATAAGTGTATGGAAAGAAGGGATCTACAGGTTAACCTATACTGATCTTGATTTTGCACAGGTTCCTGTAAATGGTATATGGACTGATCCATCAAGATTTCAGATTTTTCATAATGGCACTGAACAATTTATTGCGGTTAATGATGTCAACACAAATAATGTTTTTGATACAGGTGATTACTTAGAGTTTTACGGAAAAGGAAATGATGGAACGCTTGATACCCGTTTGTATGATACGGTTTCCAGTCAGCCTAATCCCTACTACAGTTTGTTTAATGACACAGCTGCTTATTTTCTTACTTATAATTTGTTAAACACTAACAATAGAAGAATTGTTCTTGAAACAGATGTTAACTTTAACGGATATACTCCTGAACAAACATTTATTAATCAAGAGATTCAAAATTATACTACAGATTTTAACCCCGGTTACCAGGATGATTTTGAGGTTTCTGATAATTCTTTTACTGAATCGGAAGGATGGGTTTCAGTTTATAACCTGAATTCAACCGGAGCTAATTCAAAAACATTTACCATTCACAAATATTTACCAGGTGGTTTACTTCCTACAGTTGAAACAACGATTAACGGTCGCAATAAAAATCTGCATCCTTTTAAAATCAATTCTAACGGAACGGATATTTTAACAGATACCATTGATGCCTATCATCAAAAGAAATACACACTTGGAATCAGCAATTTGCCTTCTAATGGAACAACAACTCTTACATTCAGTCCTCAGAATGATTTAACCAATCCTTCCAATCCGAATTACATGGGCATTGCCTATTTCAAGCTTCGCTATCCGCGAACGTTTGACTTTTCCGGTGAAAGCGCTCCACACCATTTATATTTAAGTGGTAACAGTAACAAAACAATGCTGAACATAACTAACTTCAGTACTACGCAGCCAGTTCTGTATGTCTTTGACGATACATTAAGAAAAATTCAACTGGATGTTACAGCAACTGTTATCCGTGCATTAATTCCTGGATATGCATCAGAACGGCTTTGCTACTTAACGGATGAATCACTCACTTATTCACCTGCCGGTAATTTGATAATCAATCCTGTCAGCACTGATCCATCACACTTTGCACGTTTTAATAATTTACTGGTTCAGGGAGATAACAAAGATTATTTAATTGTGTCAAACAAACGCATCTGGAACGGGGCACAGCAATATGCAGATTATCGTTTACAAAGCGGACATACACCGCTACTGGTAGATGTAGATGAAATCTATGATCAGTTTGCTTGGGGAATCAATAAACATCACCTTGCAATCCGCAATTTCTGCGATCATCAAATTGACAATAATCAACCTCAATATCTTTTTCTGCTTGGTAAATCTATCATGTACAACGGAGCACATTCAGGTGTAGGTTATGATTTAAACTTAGTACCAACTTTTGGTGAACCTGCTTCTGATAATATGTACACTGCTCATTTGAATACCAATACTTTCAAACCGGAATTAGCCACCGGACGTATTGCAGCACAAAATGATTCAGATGTAATTGCTTATCTGAACAAGATGAAAGAATTTGAATTGGCACAACAAGACACTTTTCCAAATCAACCGCCTCCTGCATGGATGAAAAACATTTTACATTTTGGAGGAGGAAGCAATATCGGTGAACAAAACTATTTATCATTATTCCTCTCTCAATACCGTGATATTATTGAGGACACTTTATTCGGTGGTCATGTTACTACATTTTTAAAAAGTTCAACTGAACCGATAGAAGTAAATCAAAGTAAATATCTGCAAGATCTTATTGACGGAGGTTGTTCCATGATGACATTTTTCGGTCATGCTGCAGGATCATCTTTTGATATTGCTACCGATGCACCTGAAAATTATAATAACAAAGGACGTTATCCGCTGGTGCTTGCCAACTCTTGTTTTGTAGGTGATATACATGGTACTACCCGCAAGCTCAACGAACGATTTGTATTAACTCCTGATAAAGCAGCTATTGCATTTATGGCGGTGCCCGATAAAGGACTTGCCGAAGATTTGCATCCCTATTCATTAGAATTACATAAGGTATTGTTCCGTCAGTTGTATGGTTCTTCATTGGGTGTATGCATGCAGAAAACTATTGAAAATATTTTGTCAACTGCTCCTTACCTCAAAGCAATTGCAATGAATATGACATTGCATGGTGATCCTGCACTTGTTTTAAATTCATTTCCCAAAGCAGAATATTCAGTGTCAGAACCTGAAATTTTCTTTAACCCACCCAATGTAACCACAGAGCTGGATTCATTTGAAATGAAAATTGTGCTTACCAATACCGGTGCAGCACGTTATCAGAATTTCCGCACATTGATCAGTCACACATTGCCAGGTGGTGCAATTCTGCCTAACATTTATGTTACACTGGATCACATCACCTATAAAGATACGCTCACCATTAAGCTCCCGGTTGATTTTAAAACCGCTGCAGGTTTAAATACGTTCCAGGTAATTGTAGATGTGGATGATAACGTGGATGAATATGATGAAGTTGTTAATAATGTTGCAAACGCACAACTGCTCATCAACTCTACTGATATAAACCCCGTTTATCCGTCAGAGTTTGCAATCATACCCACAAATAATATTCAATTAAAAGCTACCACTGCTAATTTATTTGCTTCGCCAAAAACTTATCGTTTTCAGATAGATACTACAGATAAATTTATCAATCCGTTGCAAAACGCAACAGTGCCCAATGCGTCAGGCGTTGTTAAATTTCAAATTCCATTTTTACTTGATAACGACCGCGTATATTACTGGCGGGTGGCAAATGATTCTATCACAAGCAGCGATACAACAGTATCTAAAAAGTTTCAATGGAAAAACAGTTCTTTCATTTACAAACCAAATATTACAGGCTGGTCGCAGGCACATTTTAATCAGTTTAAAAATGATGATTACACCAATATTGTTTATGATGATACTATAAATCAATTTAAATTTATTAAATCAAATTTTGCACTCGCGATGTCACATACAGGCATCAATCCTGTCTATGATATTAATGGTGTGAATATGGATTATGGCGGATGTTTTGGAATAAAGCAGCTTGCAATTGCAGTATTAGACTCCATTGAATTTGATAATCCCTGGTCTTCTGATTCATGCGAACATTATTTTGGAAACTATAATTATTATACTTGTTTGGCACCCGTTCCACATGGTTGCGGAACACGAACCAGAGCCGATCGTTATTTTCTTTTCAATAGTGACGATCCTGTTCAAATGGATAGTCTTGTAAGTCTTATTCAAAATCATGTTCCTGTTGGAAATTATATACTTGGATGGAATGTATTTAGCAATGTTGCATATTCAACTATTCCGAATGTAATGACTGCTTTTGCGCAATTAGGAGCTACTTCATTGGCTTCCATGCCCGACAATTATAAATTTATGTTCTTCAGTCAAAAAGGAAATCCTGCTATTACCCAGGATACTTTTGGCATTCCTAATACTTCTAATCTTTATATCAACCATTTATTAACCCGTGATTGGGATAAAGGTTTTATTGAATCTTCTCTAATTGGCCCTGCTACACAATGGCAAAGTATGCATTGGAATTATCATTCATTGGAAACAAATAGCGCTGACAGTATTGCATTGCAGATTTTTGGTGTAATGAACAGCGGACAGGAGGATAAACTAATTGACAGCATTATGCCACCAAACTTTGATGTTTTTAACCTCAGTAGCATTGCTGCAGGAACTTATCCTTATTTAAAATTAAAAGCATACAAGCAGGATGCATCATTGAACCGCACTCCGCCTCAGCTTGATAAATGGCAGGTATATTATCAGCCGGTTCCTGAAGG